>JALOLV010000471.1 GCA_025455785.1 Spirosomataceae bacterium
AAACGCATGGATAAATACATTAGACAGCCCTTTGTCGTGAGCGATGCTACAAAGGCCTTTGAGATGGTCGATGTGCGAATGCACGCCACCATCCGAGACCAAGCCGATAAAATGTACTTTTTTGTTGTTATTTTTAGCGTATTCGAGGGCATCGGTCAAAACTGGCTCGTTTGCCAATGTGCCTTCTTCGACCGCCAAATTTATTTTTACTAAGTCTTGATAAACGATTCTACCCGCACCGAGGTTGGTATGTCCTACTTCCGAATTCCCCATTTGTCCATCGGGTAAACCTACCGCCAAACCACAGGCTTCGAGTTTTCCGTGGGGGTATTTTGCCAGCAATTCACGATAATACGGCACATTTGCTTTATCAATTGCCGAACGCCATTCTTCGCCTATTTTGGGGATTCCCCAACCGTCTAATATGATAAGAATTACTTTTTTGTCCAATGGTTTAAGTGTTTTGGTTATAAATTGGAGATTTTTCGATACAAATATAGGGCTTTTGTAGGATTCTCTGAATAAGATTCAGCATTGATTTTTTGGAGAAATTATAATTGAGTAGTAATTATTTTAACCTCAAGAACCTAATGTATTTTCCTAAAATATTAATAGGTTACTACGGTTTTCATTATATCAACCACTGGATAAAAATTGTCGTAATTTATTTGAAAAGTCAATTAAAATCGAATGTTTTGTGGCGGTATTATTTCTTTATTTTCACAGTTTTAATTTTTATATCCATGAGACAAGTCGCATTTGGTGCATCATCGTGCTATTACCCTAACACAGGGCTTTCTTCACCTACTGTAAGTATGAATAATCAGGTTGTCATAGAGGCCCATATCGGCATGAATGGCTATTTTTATTCCAATATCGCAACCGTTGGCAAGCCCTACATTACGTTTGGTACTTTATCCGGAATCACGGTTTCGGGTACTGGCAAAGGCACAAGCCCCTCAATAGCATTAAGCAATAATTATCCGAGTGTTGTCTTTTGTTTTATTAACTCAAATGGAAACGTAGCTTACAAACTTGGTCAAATATCATATGGTATAATCCAGTGGCATGGTAGCGATTATGAGATTCAGTATTCATCTTCGAATACAAAAATACCCGCTGTAAGTTGCTCGGTAGCTATCAACGAAAACGGCAATGGGTACAATAAATATCAGTACCAATACTATTTCTTGGGCAACAACAACAACAAAATATGATACTGGGCAAAAACCCAAGATTGCCATTAATACAAGCGGATATTTTTTGGAGGTACACCAGTCAGAGACCTTTAATTCTATTTATTACAATTTAGGTAAGTTTACTTCAAACACCGTCTCTTGGAAGAAAAGTGATGAGTATCATGGCGTTTCGATGTCTTCTCCGTCGGCTACGCCGTCAATTTCGATGAATGATAATGGCGATGTCGTAGAAGTCCACTGTTCGACAGGAGCTAATGCCAATAGCTTGTATTATATGCAATACAAGATAAATACAAGTAGTAATACCCTCGATTTTATTTATGAGCAGCGGTATAGTATATACGCAAGCTCTGACGGAATGGGTGGCGTATTACCAGCCGTTGCGATAAATGCTAATGGCGATGCTTTTCAGATGTACCAGTCTTTGTCAGGGAGTATGTACGGGTGCACTTCTAAAATTTGGGATAGGAGTAATTGGATGCGTAATTTTCAGAGTAAAACTTTGGGTCAGTTATCAATTCCGGGTTCGCATGATGCAGGTATGTCCACTACACATGGTTGTACTGCATTCGGTTCTTCGGGTAATACACAAACCCAAATCAAAAATATAGCAGACCAATTGACAATTGGGATTAGGTATTTCGATATTCGTCCGGCGTTTAACCAGACCAATACGATTACCTATTTCAGTAGTACTTCCAATATAAATATTTATACAGGGCATTACGGAGATACTCATTCACCGATTGGGATTCAGGGCTGTAACGGACAATCAATGAATGACGTTCTGAATCAGGTTAATAGCTTTTTGAATACTTACACCACAGAGGTAGTCATATTGAAATTTTCACACTTTTATAATGTTACGCTAACTGTAAATCCAGACGGAAGTACCGTTACGACCGATTATTTCTTTTCAAATTCGAGTATTTCGCCATCTACGAAACAACCTCAAATCAACCAACTGATTGCGTCAATCAATTCAATACTGGGCAATAAGGTTTATATCAATAGTTCTGGAAGTCGTTTGGCAGATATTCCGTTGAGTACTTGTAAAGGCAAGGCAATCATCGTTTTTGATATTGCAGATTTATCAAGTGTAATACTCTCAAATGGTATCTATACTTATCTTGATTACAATCCATCATCGCCGAACAAATCTTCTGCTAATTTGGTGGTATTCGATAAATATTCAAATACCAACGATATAAATGTTATGACAAGCTCTACGACTCCAACAGACCAAGACCATCCAGGTCAAATGTATTTGCTCCAAAATTCGGCAAATCATGGCGGAGATTTATTCTTGTTATCTTGGACATTGACACTCTCAGGTGGGCAGGCTTCAAACCCTCTTGCGTTTAATATTCTGCAATTATCACAGCAAGCCACGGGCGTTTTATCAAAATTTATGGTCAATGACCAATATAGTTTATCGTCACATTTCCCGAATATTCTCTATGTAGATGCTTGCGATGGTTTTGTAACAGACGTGGCGGTTTGGATAAATAATCTGAATCTAAAATAACCATGCAAAGTACTAAGTTAGTATAGTTTTTTTAATAATTTCCTCCCCTAAAATTTAGGAGGAGAATTTCTTAATAGGACTTTCGCTCAACAACTAAAATATCCCGTGGGGATAAAATGTCGGTAGAAATAGGAACGATTTTTCTCGAAAAAATTGAAATCAATCGGACTTAGATTTTATCTACCGATATTGCGTCCCGATGGGAAAAAAATGGCTAAAGCGAAAGTCCTAAAATAGTCTATTCAAAATATATCTTTGACACACCGAAAACCCACGTGCGGAAGCGAGGTATCGGGCGTACTGCCCGAACGCCCCGAAACCCGATAACCATGGCACCAAGTGGGTTCGCAGAGGTACGAGCCACCTCGTTGGGCTTTTTCTTCGGATGTTTTGCTGAAATCGCCTTTGATGATGTCGGAATAATTGATTTTCCAATTATCGCACCACTGCCATACATTGCCAGTCATGTCAGTCAGTCCGATGGGAGTTTTGCCGTAATGACCTACTGGCGAAGTACGATGAAAACCATCCGTCACGGCATCTTTTTCAGGAAAAATCCCATTCCAAGTATTAGCCATTGCCTTACCTTTTATTTCTAATTCATCTCCAAACGGATAATTACTGCGGTCGTTGCGAGCATTGCGGGCAGCGTGTTCAAACTCAAATTCGGTGGGGAGCCGCTTGCCCGCCCATTTGGCATAAGCGGCGGCGTCATTCCAAGAAACTTGCGTAACAGGGTGATTATCAGGTGCTTTGGGCTGGTCTTTGCCTTGAGGGTATTCCCAATTTGCTCCATCTTTTAGCGTCCATTTTTTTTCGGTTTCGTCTAAATATCCTGCATTTCCAAACTTTTCGGCTTCGGTCTTAAATCCCGTCGCTTTTATGAATTTTCTGAATTGTGAAACAGTAACGGGG
>JALOLV010000472.1 GCA_025455785.1 Spirosomataceae bacterium
CAAAACCTCTCGCCCATCTTTTTTGGGCATATTGAGGTCGAGCAAGACCAAATCTGGGAGTTTTTCGGTGTTTTTCTTCAAAAAATCTAAGAGTTCGATTCCGTTTTCGACAAAACTAATTTTACCTTCAAAACCGTTGTCTTCGAGTGCCGATTTTACCAAAAAGAAATCGTCTTCGTCATCATCAGCAATCAGAATATGGTTTTCGGCGAACATAGAAAAACGTTTTGTTATTTGTTAATAGTTAATCGGCATTAAGCTGTTAGAATCAAAGAGTTATCTAAAATATTAACGAATAACGATTTTCGATTAACTTATCACTTTGGCAAATATACATCAAAAGTCGCACCGTGATTTGGTTGGCTCTCAGCTTTAATAATTCCACCGTGATTTACCACCACTCTTTTACAAATTGCCAAACCGATTCCCGTGCCTTCGTACTCGTTTCGGCCGTGCAAACGCTGAAAAATCACAAAAATCCGCTCGGCATATTCGGGTTCAAAACCGATTCCGTTATCCTTAAATCTAAGATGATAAAATGTATTCTCTTTTCGTAATCCGTCGATTCCTTCAATCTCTTCGCCGCTTATTTCTTCGCAAAACACCTGAATCTGTGGTTTTTCGTCGGCTTTAGAAAACTTCAACGAATTCGACACCAGATTATAAAACAACTGCTTAATCTGTACTTTGTAGGCGTTTATTGTGGGCAGTGGTACACTCACAACCTCGGCTTTTTTCTCATCTATCGAAAGCGACAAGTCGGTCTTGACTTCATCCAAAATCGCCGTCAAATCCACCGTTTCTTTTTCTTGTTGGCTATTTTTAACCATCCTCGAAAAAATCAATAAATCATCAATCAAAATCTGCATTCGTTGTGCCGACTTCGCAATTTTATCGAGCGATTCTTGCCCATCGTTTGGTAAACTCTCTCGGTGTTTTTTCAATAATCTGTCGCTAAATGCCCTAATTTTACGCAAAGGCTCTTGCAAATCGTGCGATGCCACGTAGGCAAATTGTTCGAGTTCGGAGTTAGACCTGCTCAATTCGCTCAGGTTATTTTCGAGGGCTTTCTGGAGATTAATTCGATTGCGTAATTCTCGAAACAAAAAACCAAACGAAACCATCAAGAGCAATCCCGAACACACCGAAAGCATCAAAATATAACTTGGCAAACGCTTATCGCTCGTTATTTTGAGCGAATATTTCTTTTCGAGCAGGCTTTTTTCGGTTTGCTGAAACTTACTAATCACCTCTCTGATTTTATCCATTTTTACTTTGCCCAATTCGAGCCTATCCAAACCCACCAATTCTTTGTTTCGGGTTTTTTGGCGGTCTTCTTCCATAATCTGGATTTTATCTGCTACCAATTTTTTCAAAACATTTAATCGCTGAATCTGCGACGGATTCCCCTCAACGAGTCTTTCTAAATCATTCAGATTATTACCAACTGCTCGGTAAGCATCAAAATACGGATACAGATACGCGTATCGTTTGGTGATTAAATAACCCCGCTGGCCGTTTTCCATGTCTTTCATGTGCGACATCAGCATTTCGCCATTTATCATCACTTGGTAATTTCGCTCAATATCCGACATATACTGCGAGGTTTGTCTTATTTGCAAATAAGAAATAACCGAAAGCACTGCCAGTAGGATTATCGAAACCACGAAGGTTCCGATTACGTATTTAAGAGGACGATTCAGATTTTGAAGAATGTTCATTTTTTTCTACACTTTTCCTTAGTACGTAGAGTTTTTTCTACAAATTGGGCAACATTTTCTACTAATTTTTGTTTAATGTAGAAAGATATTCCTATTAAAATACTTGTGCAAATAAGTGGAATAGAAATTTAGTTAGAATAAATTAGTCAAACAATGGTCATTTTGTCGTCATTCAATGGTAATTACTTATAATCAACTAATTGACCATCGAATGACGGAATTAAAATAGTTTAGCACAATTGCTTAAAGCCTAACCACCATTTAAAAACTTTAACAATTAGCCATGCTGCAATTTTCGCAAACACAAAAACAGAGCTTGAAAATTGCTCCTTCGCAGATTCAGTTGTTGAATTTCTTTCATTTGACAACGCTCGAATTGGAGGATTATGTTCGGCATGAATTAGAGGATAATCCACTTTTAGAAGAATCGGCCGAGAGCAAAGACGAATGGGAAGACGACAGGAGTACTAAAACTGATAAAAACGACCGCACCCAAGACTACATGGATTGGGATGAGTTTGCGGGTGATGATATTCCGGATTACAAAACCCGAATCAATAATTACAGCGACGACGATGAGTTTTACACGCCGCAGATTGCCCAGCAGACCGATTGGAGAGCCGATGTAAAAGAGCAGTTGCATCTTCTGCTCAAGACCGAAAGGCAAATCTTTTTGGCCGATTTTATTGTCGATTTACTGAATGACGATGGGTATTTGACCTATACTATCGAGAATATTGCCAACGATGTTTCGTTTAAGCACAATGTCTATGTAAAAGATGAAGAGATTGCTGAGGTTGTGGCAATACTCAAAAAGCTATCTCCAGCAGGAATTGGCACCAAGAATTTACAAGAGAGTCTATCGGTTCAGCTAAAACGCAAATACGATGC
>JALOLV010000089.1 GCA_025455785.1 Spirosomataceae bacterium
GTGAGTCGTCATAAATCATTGAAGATTCGATATGTGGACCAAAACTGGCAAGTCCAAGAATGGGCGGTTAGCGATGCAATTTCGGAGTTGATTCAACACGAATACGACCACCTCGAAGGAGTTTTATGTACGATGCGAGCGATTGATGCACAATCATTCAGGTGGAGACCAACACCCGAATAGATTTATTTAATATAATCCAAATTGAAAAATTTATTGTTTTATAACTCATTGATTACTAAGTGTTTATATTGTGAGATGCAGGGTGTATTGAAAAAACTTAAAAAATTAATGCAACTGTTTTTAAACGAATATGCGTCATTGTTGTCGAAGAGTTCGAGATTAAAACATACAAACAAATACTCAAAACGAAATTTCGTTTGCTCGAACTTAACCCCAAAAATTCTTATGACAAGACCTTTACGAGTAATGCCGGCTTACTAAACAAAAGGAAAGATTGATTATTCACAATTTAAAAATCGTAAAGTAATGAAAAACTTAATTTGGATTGCACTATTTAGCCTATCTATCGCATTTGTTTCTTGTAATCAAGACAGCGTATCGCCAGAAGACGATTCGGCAGTTTCAGAGTTTTTGTTTATGGCCACAACTGCCGACTCTGTTACACACAAGAAAAAATGTAATTTGACCGAAATTGAGATTTCTGCTCTTCCTGCTGCCGTAACTGCTTATATTTCAACTACTTATGTGGGTTCTACAATTAAAAAAGCTGGCAAAACAGACAATGGACTTTTTGTAGTAAGTGTAACAAAAGCTGATGGCACGAAAGTTGGATTAGTATTTAATGCCGATGGCTCATTTAAAGCCGAAAGAACTCATAAGTCACACGGTACACCAGTTGCAGTATCGGCATTACCAAAAGCAATTACAGATTATGTAACGGCAAATTATGCTGGCTCTACCATCGAAAAGGCATTCCAGAGTACAACTGACAGTAGCTACAAACTCGTTGTGAAGAAATCAGACGGAACATTCGTGGGGCTGGGCTTTGATAAAGATGGCAAGTTCGTTGGCGAAGTTTCTGTAAAAGGAAAAGGCAGAGGTAAAGGAAAAGGTAACAAACCTTCTTGATAATAATATTGTATCAAATTTCGTTAGAGGATTAAACCTTTTTAGTGCATAGTCCTCTAACGATTATGGAATACTTAATTTATTGATAGCAAAACACAAACACACATGGAATTACAAATAAAAAATGCCAAAGGAAAACTTCTTGAAAAATGTTTGTTTAGTCCTTCTCAAAATATCGAAATAAATCCTTCTTATTTGAAATCAGGAGTCATTGTTGAGATTTTGCTTGATAATGGCAAAGTTATTCAGCAGATGTTTAGATAATTTAAAGTTTCAAAGTTTATGAATCTCGACTCACACTTTGAAACTTTAAACTCTGAAACTTTCATTATTTCATCATTTTTGCCGAGCTTGCTCCCGATGTGCGAGCTTTCATCGAGCCACCACCCTTACAATATATCGAACTGGCCCCACTGGCATCGGCTGTGATTTTGCCAGAAGCAAAGAGTTTTACATCACTTGCTCCCGAAGCGTCAATATTAGCGTTTTGGGAAGTAAATTCAAAACCTTCAAAATCCGAAGCTCCCGAACACTCAATTTCAATCGCCGAACCTTTTCCAACCAATTTTAGGTCAGAAGCCCCCGAACAATCAACTTTTAAATTTTGAGCATCGGCATAAACTACGCTCGAAGACGCCCCCGAGACATTCAAGATTAAATTGTCGCTTTTGAAACCCGATACTTTTGAGGTGGTTGCTCCCGAAAAATTAGCCGCTATAAGCTCAGGCATCGTGATGGTTACATAAACATTCTTGCGATTACGCCATTTGCTCCAGTTGTTCGGATACCCCAAGTCGAGTTCACCTCCCGAAACCTTCGCAATGATATCCTCTACATCTTGTTCACGCCCACGAACCTCCACTTTGTAGCTGTTTCCTTGTGTTACAGTAATCGTAAACGCACTGCCAATATTGAGTTTGTCGAAGTTTTTTACATCGAATTTACGAGTGATTTCTTGGGCAAATGCACCAAAAGATACAAAAAGAGATAAGATTAATAGCTTTTTCATAAATAATTTATTTTGTGATATGCCAGTAAGATGCAAACTTTAGCTACGAAGTTGCATCAGAATAAATTATTTTATTGAATAAGCAGTTTAAGGTCGCCAGCCCTTTGGTGGGTTCGGGCTTCGGTTGTAGCTTTCAAGACATGGGTAACAAGTACGAGTAGTTTTATAGACTTCGGGCTGTGGGTCAAAAGGTTTAAACCCAGTTATGTTGCGGTTAACATACAAGATTTTTTCATGAACATCCGATGCCGAGAATACCCCCAAGACTTCTTCGTTGGCGTCGGAGATACTTTCCATATTGCCTCTGATAGACTTTGGCGTAACATCAAAAAGCCCACCTGTGTTTTGGGCTTGTTGCTGAACGATGTTCCAAAAGCGATAGACTTCTTCCGAAATCGAATACTGTTTTATTGCTAAATAGTAAGGATTAGTATTATCGTATGGCACACGTGCAATAAATTTTTTGCGGAGTTCTCTGCCATTGACCAATTCATCCGAAGCAATCTGAGAGCAATCATAACAGATAGATAATTCGTAGCAATCGCCACAGCAAGGGTCTTTAAAAAATTGCGGAGGGTCGGAGCGAATATCCCAATACCTGCAAAAATAAGCCTGATACCAATGTACTGCTTCCCATTTGTAATATTCGTTTGGCGTTGGCGAATCCTGCAAATCGGTATAAACCATAAATTCGCCACGGGGTGTAAAAAATGACGTTGGTAATTCTTTAAATTCCCAATAAACTTTTTCTAACTTAGGTACAGCTTTTATAGTTTCTGGTTTTGAGCGGTACTGCTTACCGTTTTCGGTCTGTATGAATAGCTGATAAGTACGCCCCACAACCGCCCGAAACTTATCTTTTGAGCGGTAGTCAAAGCCAACGGCTGTTCGGAGATTGCTTTTTTGATTTTGGTCATCAATAAAATCATAGCGATTGCCAGTGTTGTCGGTTACCCACACCTTAGCATTTTTCACCAAAATCGTAAAGTTATTTTCTTGCGAATTGTAGCCCACATCGTAAGTCAAAAATACCCAATGAAAATCCAGTTCGGTCGTGATTCTGCCTTCGACCACCAATCTTTGAGAATTATTCGTCAATTTTGGGTCATAAATATCGACACAAGAAGTAAGCAAGATTGCAATAAAAAATAAAAATGATTTTTTTAGGTTGCTCATTGATGAATAGGATGATAATGCTTTCTTTGGGGCTAAATCAAAAAAATTAAAGATACAATATAAGTAAAATTTTATGTTTCTTTGCAATCTATTTAATGAAAACAACTTCTGCGGCCCATAAATCACTTCATAACTCACTACATTCGATAAAAATATGGCTTTTATAGATTTTACGGCGATTGTCAATGAGGCTTGGCAATCTTACGATAATACACGCGAGATTGTCAGAATCGTGGATATTAGTGCCAAAGTCTCTACTAATTATGTTTATCGAATCACCTTTGCCGATGGAACTTTTATAATTGCCAAACTTTCGTATTTTGGCAAATACGAGCATTTTGTCGAAGACCACAGTATTATAAATTCGATGTCGAATAACCTACCGGCACCATTCGAGAACGTCATGGCGAGGTCTTTGGTCAAAGGCAATTCGCTCTTTGTGTATCGTTTTCAGAATGACATTCTCGATGCTTGGGTGGTTTTTTATCGTCCAATCGAAATCAAAAAAAAATTACCAAGAAGGCTCGACGAAGACCAAATCGTCAAACTCGGTGAGCAGATTGCACATTTTCATAAGGCTTGTTCGAGTATTCGGAATACATTGCCGCTCTCATCAAAGACTCTCAAAGTTGATATTGACCATTTATTGCGAATCTTAGAAACTGATTACGGAAAGTTTGAATACCGAATGTATTTGACCGAAATAAAAAAACATTGTGGGTTATTTTTGGAGAATTTTCAACAACTCGGAGCCGACAGATTTGATAGAATCCCCGTTTTTGTCGATTGGAACATCGGTAATTTTTCGGTAACGTCCTCGTTTAAACTCTTCTCCCGCTGGGATTACGACTGGTTTAGAATGGGAACACGGATGCTGGATTTTTATTTCTTAAGCCGAGTAGTCTCAGATATTGGCGACCGAACGGTTTTTAGTTATCTCATTGGGCCGCTGATGGAAGACCGCTTTATGATTTTTTTGAAGGCCTATCATAAGGTTTTCCCGCTTAAAGAAGAAGAAATTCGGTTCTTGAAAGAAGTTTACCGATTCTTTATCCTGAATTATATCATCAAAGATGGTCGTCACTTTTTTCACGAGATTTTTGCCACTAAACTACAAAAAGAGGCTTACGAAATTTACTTGCCATCTATCGAAACTGGCTTTGATGCCGATGCGATTTTGAAAGAATTAAGGATGTAAGTAAACGACAAAAATTAGTCAAACAATAGTCATTCACTTGTCATTCCGTTGATTATTAAGTCATTACTACTGAATGACGAGCAAATTACCAATAAAGACTATACCTGTAAAGTATCGAATAATGCGAATTGATTGAATAATTACCTTCTAAAAAATATGAATCAAATTCCATTTCTAACCATTGCCAAAGACTTTAAGGCCATTTTTTTGGATTCTTACGGTGTTATCAAAAATTATAAAGGAATCATTGATGGCGTTAAAGAAACGATTGATTTTTTGAAAGATAACGGAATCATTTTTAGGATTCTGACCAATGATGCCTCTCGAAGTCAAGAACAGCAGTCGGTTAATTTTCTAAAATTGGGTTTAGAAATCGAACCAAGTGAAATTATTACTTCGGGAATGATGGCGAAGCAGTTTTTGCAACACAAGATTCTGGACGGAAAAATTGCGTATCTCGGCACCGAAAACTCGGCTCAATATATTCTACAATCGGGCTTAGAACACGTGGCAGTTCGTGATGTGAATTTTGATGAAATTGATGAAATTTCGGCTTTTGTTTTTTTGGATGATGAAGGTTTCGACTGGAATAAGGATATAAATAAGACAGTTAATATTTTGAATAAAAAGAATATTCCGGTCATTGTGGCAAACTCCGATAAACTGTATCCTGTTTCAAAAAAGGATGTCTCGATTGCAACGGGCGGAATCGCTCAATTGGTAGAAAGTATCCTCAATAAAAAATTTATACATTTCGGAAAACCTGATTCTCAAATGTTTATGTATGCTTTCGACCAAATAAACCAATTGGGAAATTTCTCCAAAAATGAAGTTTTGATGGTTGGCGATACGCTCCATACCGATATTTTGGGTGGAAACAAATTTGGAGTAAAAACCCTTTTGGTGCTATCGGGTAATACCCGTGCCGATAATGCTGATTTGCAAATTACATCTACTGGTATTATTCCTGATTATATTTGTCCTTCGGTTGGGTTTTGAGAGTAGTATTCATGTGCCGGATAGTAAAGCATTACCGACTATTTTAATTTTTGAATGATGATAAAAAAAATAGCAAAGCCCTTTTTGAAATGGGCAGGTGGAAAAACTCAATTAATCACAGATATTGAAAAGTCATTACCAAGTGATTTGAGGAACTCAGAATTTACGTATATCGAACCATTTGTGGGCAGCGGAGCCGTTTTATTTTGGATGTTGAATAGTTTTCCAAATATGAGGAAAGCCATTATCAATGACATCAACGAAGATTTGATTAATACTTACAGAATTATTGCTTCAAACCCCGAAAAATTGATTTCAGAACTTGAAATTCTACAAACCGAATTTCATAGTTTAGAAGGAAATGAAGACGAAAAAAAACTATATTATTACCAAAAAAGAGAACTTTACAACACAAGAAAAGAGGGGGAGATAGAGCAATCTGCTTTATTTATTTTTCTTAATCGCACCTGTTTTAATGGGTTGTATCGAGTAAATCGGAACAATCATTATAATGTTCCGATGGGCGGTTATAAAAAGCCGACTATCTGCGATAAAGATAATATTTTAGCTGTAAGTGAAGCATTACAAAAAGTTGAAATTTTGTGCGGTGATTACGAAAATACATTAGCTTATGCCGAAAATAAGACTATTTTTTATTTCGACCCACCCTATAAACCATTGAATGAAACCTCGAATTTTAACTCTTATGCGAAAGATGAGTTTGATGATGATGAGCAAATAAGGCTAAGAGATTTCTGTACGAAACTTGATTTTTTAAATCATACTTGGATTCTGAGTAATTCTGACGTGAAAAGTAAAAATGTTGACAATAACTTTTTTGATGATTTGTATTCGGGCTTCTCTATTCTGAGGGTTGATGCAAAGAGAAGTATCAATGCGAATCCTGCAAAAAGAGGAACGTTGAAAGAGTTACTAATTACAAATAATAATCACAATAAATCTTTAGCGATATGATATTTGGTGGTAAAGGAGGTGGAAACACCAAAACAGGCTTAGCTTTTGAAGGTAAAACAGACTTATCGGATTTCCTAAACTCGCAAAAAGACTATAAAGTAGAGAACGGAAAAGTCTTTTTTCAAGATGAACTTGTAGGTAGAATATTTAAAAAACACGGTTTTTACAATTTTTTAGAAGAACTTGGGATAGATTGGAAGTCATTAATTTCAAAAAAAATACTGCCCGATGATAGTATTTTTGTCATAATTGCCAATACACTTTTTGTTATCGAATGTAAGTTTCAGCAAGTTGCAGGGTCGGTAGATGAAAAACTGCAAACTTGCGATTTCAAAAGAAAGCAATATCAAAAACTACTTTCAAAAGCAAATATAGAGGTTGAATATATGTACCTATTGAGCGATTGGTTTAGGCACCCCTCATACAAAGATGTTTTAGATTATATTCATAGTGTACATTGTTATTATTTCTTCGAATACATTCCCTTAACAAAACTTGGGTTGCCTGTACCTGAAAGAAATGATAAAAGTGGATAGCCCTAAAACCTAAAATTGTAAGTCAATGACGGAATGATTGAGCCAATGATTGATAATTTGTAGATTCGGACAAATGAACTGAATTGCTGATATTGGGTTCTGGCTCTAAAAAACACCGAGTAGGCGTTTCGTCGGCCAAAAACATTATAAAAAGATAGATTCCAGAAACTACGATATCCTTCGGTTCGGAACGGATGAGTCTCGACATTCATCGAAAAATCAAAACGAACATAATCAGGTATTTGTCCATCATTTCGACTATTATAATACGGTAAAATCTGATTTGAGATGATGACTTTTGATGCAGGATACGTAATAGCACGCCCCGAACTATATGTAAAATTTGACGAAAACGAAACCCTACGTGTAAGTTGATACGTTGCGATTGCATTAAAAATGTGTGGTCGGTTATATATTGGCTGAAAGTACCTTCCGTTATTGATTTTTTCGTCAAGAGTTGGTCCATCAATCAAAAACCTCGTTTGTGAATAGGTATAGCTCAACCAGCCAGTGAGTACTCCGAGGGTCTTTTTTAAGTATAACTCTGCACCATAGGCCAGCCCAGTTCCTTGCAAGATGGCCGTTTCAGGGTATTCGTTGAGTAATAGGGTTGAGCCGTCTTTGAAATCAACCACATTTTTGAGCGTCTTATAGAAGACCTCAACCGAGCTTTCGATTGTATTATCTTTGAAATTTTTATAAATCCCTAACGAAATCTGGTCGGCAATTTGGGGCTTTACATACGTATCGCTCAGTTTCCAGCGGTCGGTTGGTAAGGCTGCCGTTGTTCCCGAAAGTAATTGGATAAACTGTTGCATTCGATTATAACTGAGCTTGACGGTCGTGTTATCATTAAGAGCCAAATTTAACCCCAAACGAGGCTCAAAACCACTGTATCGCTTGGTTGTTTGGCCACGAGAATAAAATGTAGAGTCGATTTTAGTGTTTTTTTCACGAGGAACTCCCGCCTCATATTCATAAACATATCCCTCGCCGATATTAGAAAACAGTGCATACCGAACCCCAACCCCGACAGAAAGTTTGGGCGTGAGTTGTATTTCATCATTGATAAAAACGGCCGACTCTAAAGCCTGTTCCGACGGCAACTTCAAGTAGTTTTTATTAGAATATTGCGTAGTTGGGGTTAGCTCGCCCGGTTGTATCTGATAATAATTAATTTGATAGCCAAAATCAATTTTATTTTTTTGTCCTAAATTAAGATTAAAAATGCTTTTTATGCTTCGGTAGTCAATTCCGTACTTTAGATTAAATGCCGTTGCCGAGTCGCTGTTAGATACACTTGCGTCATATTGACTCATCGAAGCACTCGTTTTGAGCGAAAACTTATTATTGAAGAAGTGACTCCAAGCCACTGTAGCGGTGCTACTTTGCCAATTAAATTGAGCTGATGAATTGACATCAATGCTCGAAAGCGTATCTCGACCGAGTTTAAAAACATCATGTCCGGTAAATGCCGTTAGCGATATTCGGTCTTTAGCCGAAGGTCTAAACTCCATTTTTGCCGTAATATCATAAAAATTAGCTTTGGTATCTTTGAGTTGCTTTACATTGATAAGTCTTGCCATTTGGTCAACATAAGATAACCGCCCAGCTACATAAACCGAGGCTTTATCTTTGAAGATGGGGGCTTCTAAAACAAGTCTGCTGCTGATGGTTCCGACACCGCCCATCGCCGTGAGCTTCTGAGCATTGGCATCTTTTAAATTTATATTCAGCACCGATGCCGTGCGGCCGCCGTATTGTGCGGGTATTCCTCCACGATAAAAATTGACATCTCGGAGTGCATCTGGGTTAAAAACTGAGAAAAAACCCATCAAGTGCGATGAGTTGAAAATCGGGGCATCATCGAGCAAGATTAAATTTTGGTCAACATTACCCCCCCGAACATTAAACCCCGAAGAGCCTTCGCCCACACTCGTAACACCCGGAAGTGTAAATAAACTTTTGATAATATCGAGTTCGCCAAGAAGGGTCGGTAGTTTCTTGACTGCCTTAATCGAAATATTTGTAACCCCTGTTTCGAGGCGTTTCATGTTTTGGTCAGAAGAGTTGGCACTTATTTTGACTTCTTCAAGTTCATTAACTTTTTCGTCCAATATGAAATTAATTTCTTGATTTTGCTTGACATCAACTCTAAGATATTTTTTAAAAAAACTTTGGTGCGATACCTCAATTAAAAACGACCCCCGATTTAGTTTTAATTCAAAAGTTCCTGTCGAATCAGTTATAAAACCCATCCCGTTTTCAGCAATCAAAACCGAAGCACCAGCTATTGGTTTCTGGTTATCAGACTGGCGGACTACTCCCGAAATAATAAATTTTTGTTGGGCAAATGTAAATGATACTGAAAAAAATAGAAGAAGTATAGCTTTTCTCATACAGAAACGTTTAAGGCTTCGATTTGTGAATATAGTATTTTATTTTGATGAATTGAAAACTTCAAACAAAATGATTTAATTGTATAATTATTCAGAGAATAAATGCTATATTTCGATGACGTTATATCGCTCAATTTTTTTTCTATGACATTCGACTTTATTATCATTGGGGCAGGTTCGGCGGGCTGTGTTTTGGCAAATCGACTTTCTGAAAACCCAAATAATCAGGTGCTTCTGCTCGAAGCAGGCGGCCCCGATAAAAAATTAGAGATTCATGTACCGGCGGCTTATTCAAAGCTAAATAGAAGCGAGGTCGATTGGGCTTACCAAACCGAACCCCAAAGACACGTTCTCAATCGCAAGATTTTCTTGCCAAGAGGTAAAACCCTCGGTGGAAGTAGCTCAACCAATGCGATGGCCTATGTGCGTGGCAATCGGGAAGACTATAACGACTGGGCAAAACTCGGTAATCGAGGTTGGGGGTACAATGATATTTTGCCGTATTTCAAAAAATCGGAGCATAATGAGCA
>JALOLV010000473.1 GCA_025455785.1 Spirosomataceae bacterium
ATGCTCAAATCTAAGGCTTTGCTCAGTAGAAAATCACCCACCAAAACCGCAATTTTATTCTTCCAAAGAGCGTTGATTGAGAAAAATCCACGGCGATAGTTGGCATCATCGACAACATCATCATGCACAAGCGAGGCTGTATGTACAAGCTCGATGAGAGCCGCCCCACGGTGGGTAGATTCTTGGATTGTTCCGAGTGTACCGGCCGTCAAAAAAACAAACATAGGTCTTACTTGTTTTCCTTTTCGATGAACAATATAACGCATGATTTGGTCGAGGAGCATCACATCAGTTTTCATTGACTGGCGGAATTTCTGCTCAAAAACCTTCAATTCTTGTTCGATAGGAGCCTGTATGTCGTTTATATTGAGGGGCACTCGCAATGATTAATGACTTTAAGAGTCGTGAATGAATGAATAATTCAAAAGTTGATGCAATTTTACAACCGAATTTTGATTTATTTGTACTTAAATAAAAAAACTTATTCACTAATTAGTTCATTTTTCACCACAATTTATTGAATGAAGGCATTAGTACTCGGAGGAGGTTCACTCAAAGGTTCTTGGCAGGTTGGTGCAATTCAGGCAGTTCTCGAAACAGGTTTCAAGCCAGAAATGGTTTACGGGATTTCGGCAGGGGCCCTAAACGCTACATTTATTGCCCACGAAGCAGGTAAACAATACATCGAATCGCAAAGTATTAATTGGGATACTGTCAATAAGAAATTGATAAAATTTTGGCTCGAAAATATCAATGAGCCATCCGACATCGGTATTCTAAAATCAAAACTTACGATGGGATACGAAACGATGTTGAGCCGATTTGATGGTTTAATTGACACTACACCCCTTGACTCACTCATGCGTAAAACCATCGACATGAGCGTTCTTCGCCGAAGTCCGATTCGGCTCAAAGTAGGGGCAGTCAATATCAATACGGGTAAAATGCACTACGCCGACCCGCTCGAACAACATTATTTAGACTATCTTCGGGCAAGTAGTTCGCTGCCCATCATCATGCCTGCGATTCAGATTGGGGGCGACCACAAAAAAGTTTTTATGGATGGGGGCTTACGTGAAGTTGTGCCGCTCCGAAAAGCTGTTGAAGATGGTGCCGATGAAATTTATGCGATTGCGACTCACCCCAAGCATCGCCAAATGGATGATTTCAATTACCGTGGGTTGTTTAATTTGATTGAACGAATAAAGGACATTACCGTAAATCAATTTGAAAACAGCGATATTGAATGGGCCGAAAACTATAACAAAAGTATGTTTGGAGTGGCGGGGTACAACCTCACTCGCAAGATAAAACTAACGGTAATCCGACCGAGTGAGTCATTACAAATTGATTTGACAAATTTCAACAAAAACGATATAAAAGAGATGATAAAGAAAGGTTTTGAACATGCTTATACGCAATTGATGGGTTAAAAGTTTAGTTTTTGATACGAAAATCATTCATTGGAATAGGCAAAAAAATCTCTACTTTATCATTTTTGGAGATATTTAATAAACTTTCAATATAAACTGAAACTATTTTTAATAATTAATTGGATATAAATAAAAAAATATCGACCTTTGCAGTCCGAAATTTGAAAGAATCGTATTAATCATAAATAATTAAGGCAATGGCAAAGGTTTGTCAAATTACTGGTAAAAGAACACAGGTGGGAAATAACGTTTCTCACGCGAATAATAAAACTAAGCGTAAGTTTTTCCCGAACTTGAAAAAGAAGAAGTTCTTTTTAGAGTCTGAAGGTGTTTGGGTAGAATTGAAAGTTTCGACTTCTGCATTACGCACTATCAATAAAAAAGGCTTAGAAGCTACCTTGATTCAAGCGGCTCGCAAAGGCACTTTGGCATTGTAAGAGTTTTTATTGCAAAGAAATAATAAAGGTTTCGAGTTCGGTAATTTACCTCATCTCGAAACCTTTTCTGTATTTATTATTTTATTGGTCAGGTGCGTTTTGATATTTTAGAATTTCTGAAATCCATTCTACAGGCTCTGATAATATTCTACTAAACTTATTTGTACTTTTCGGAGATATTACCATAAAGACTTGAGCCACGCGTAATAAACAAGTAAGCAACAACAAAAATCAAAATTGGGATACAAGTAAAGACCAAGGCTGAGTTGAGGTTTGCGATACTTACCTCCTCCCAAGACTTCCAAAAAGACATTCCGAGTATAAATGGATATGCAAAAATGCTTGCAATAAATACCCAAGGAGCAATCTTTTTGTAAGACTCTGGGTCATCGAATGCCATAAACGATAAGCCCGCAATTCCGAACCACGGTATGAGTGTTAGGCCTCCGATTACCTGTAAGATAATGATAATAACTTTCATATTCTAATAGTATAGATTTTTTGCTTCCACGACAGGATTTCTTATCGAAATACCATAAAAAATCACCTAAAATCAAGAGTTTTTTGGTAATTTTATCTAAGGGTACAACAGCAAATGTAATACCATTTAATGAGTTTTCTTTAGACCATTCGATAAGTGGTAGGATATTTTTGTGGAATGGCGAGAAATAGGGTAAAAGTGGTTTTTGGTCAAAATTTAATCATTAGGTTATCTCATTTTGGCACGGCATTCC
>JALOLV010000474.1 GCA_025455785.1 Spirosomataceae bacterium
CTCAAAGACTTCAGTATTTTTCTGTATGCGGCTGTTCGTAGTTTGTACTACGATAGTTATGAATCACTTCGCAAAAGCCAATTTAGCCAAATAGATACGCTTCAATTAGTTGGCCTATTAAATACAAGCGATGGCAAGACTCTGAAAGACCGTATTCAAGCATATACATTACTCAATAAAACAGATATTTTTGAGAAAATTCCTAATGCAGTTACATTTAGAAATGGGGATGTTTTGGAGATTCCACAAAAGAAAGATATAATAAAGCGTTTATTTGAGCAATCAAATCGGCTGATTCCATCATTAAAAATCTCAAATCTCGAAATCCAAGAGATTGCTAAAGATGAAGAAATAGCAATGTCAAATCCGATTTTGGGTAGCTTTCTTGGAGCAGTAGATAAGTTTATGGACCGTCGAAAATTGCAAATTTCGGCCGATTTCAATGGTAAAAAATACACAAAAGAGATTCCGTTTAATCAGATTGCCGAAGAGTCAATGCCCGATGCTGGAATGCGTAATTCGATTGGAAGAATTTTGAACAGTGCGTGGTTGGGTTCTAAAGATATTCAGATTTTGAATGATTTTTTGATAGACTCTGATAGTAAAAAGCGTCTTTTTGTCATTGGTGATGAATTTTCGATTTTTCCGAGTCCAAGTCGTGAGAAACGAGTAGTATTTTTGATGGATAGCACCCAATACGAAATAGTCAAAAAACAATTTATCTCGACGAATTTATCGTTTGGACAAGGGCAAGATTTCAGTGGTTTAAATAGCCTTTCTAATCTCAAAAAAATCTATACCGACCTTCTGAGTACACAACTCATCGAACCTATGGGTGAGGCTACAATTGAAAAAACTATACTCGAAAGTCGTAAAGTTGTGGCATCGAGCTACGATTCTGAAATACTGTTTTATCTACTCAATCAAAAACCAAACCGCTTGGTAAAAGGCGATATTTTTGCCAAAGAACCAAGAGCATCCAATTTTACAGATTTCTTGAATAAAATGGAATTGGCCTCTGGCAAGGTATTCTCACCTATCGAATTGACCGAAAACTTTGATTCTGAATTCAAAAAAGCAAAATCTGAGGCTAAATCATTCAAATTTGGTTTTAAGAATGCCGAAACAGTTTTTGCCGATTCGGTAAGCGTCGAACCTATTGCCGAAGATAACCCTTTTGCAGCCATGATGGGCTTGGGAGGATATGCTCAATTAGAAGATAAAATTGTGGGTCTAATCAAAAAATCATTAGCAACGACACCAATAAAACCGTATATCCTCTACAAAGAAAACGACAAATATTATCTTTTCTTGAAAGATACCGAATACGAGTCTTTGGGTGATAAATTTATTGGTCGAATCTCGCCAATCTACGTAGCAGAATCCTACATTTCTCAGGTAGATACTACCTATGCCGACCCCGGAAACTTTGATTCTGAAAGTTTTTTGAATGAATTGGTCCAATCGGGAATCATTACAGAAGAAGGTAAATCAGAAATACAACAAGATTTGCCAAACGGTATGCAATATGCTTCGCAGGCGATTCCGTACCTAAAAGACAGAATTGAAATAGACCTAATTAATTATAAGGATAAATCTGTAAAAAACTTACTTGAAGATGTTTATGAACAAACTCGCCAAAAATTCTTTAGCGATTTGAAATTCGACTATCTAAAAATTCAGCAAGATTCATCCAAAATAGGTGACGGAAATGAAGCATATTTTGAGAAGTTCTATTCGGTAAACTACGGAATTGATGGAAAAAAATACCGAAACAACTATTATGGAGTTGATTACGAATTAGAAAACATCCGTCAACTTATTGAAAATGGTACATCGCCAGATTCGATTTATTACAATGCCGTATCGATTGCACCAGACTTCTTCAACGCTTACTTAATGGACTCGGGCAATCAATACAGAATCGTTTCGACGGTCAATGAAAAACAAAAAACGATTATCGTCAAATTGGATGAAAATCTTGCATCAAAATTTGGCTTTCAGATTTATGGAAATGCCAACCGAAATGATTTATTGAACGAATTGAGAGCATTTCAAGAGAAAAAATTGATAAAACAATTGAATGAAGCTGAAATTGAAGATTTTTTGATAAAGTACCGAAACATTGTTTTAGATATCAGACCTGATATGGTATTGATTGCGGCCGACTCGCCTTACTTAGACTATTTGGTATTATTCAGCGATAATCCTCCAGCCTCTTTATGGCCTAAATCACTACAAAAAGCCTCAAATAACGGCATTTTATTAGAGAAATTCACCGATAACTACGCCGAAGTAAAGAAAAAAATAGAAGCGGAATATCAGAAAGAGGACGAGCAAAAATGGGCCAAAGAGATTGAATATAAAGGCGAATACACCCTAAAATCAAAAAAGACCTTATTCAGTATCAAATTGTCAAAAGACCAAAGTTATTCGTTTTTAACAGACCTATTCTTTGAAAAGATAATCAAACCCATCAATGCTCAACTCTCAACGAGTAAGTTTTATAGCGATGGCGAAAAAATCTATTTCTTGACTCCAGAACAAAAAGAGTTTTTGGTAGATAAAGGAATTTATTTTATGGACTAATATGAGTTA
>JALOLV010000001.1 GCA_025455785.1 Spirosomataceae bacterium
AAGTCATTCAAAAGAATAAAGGGTCTCTTTTAATTCGTTCATAATAAAAGCCTGTTTTCCTTAAAGGTTTTTCAATATCACTATGAAGATAAGAGGTAAGTATAATTTCTGTCCCATCATTGAGATAGATAATCGCTTTATTAAAAAAATGATGCGGAAAAATAGCCCAACCATCATCCATTGTTGCACTTTTAAATAGTTTTATTTTGTAAGATTAGCTTTATTAATTTCTCTTTTATTTCCATTTTGAACATAAACAATCAAACCAACATCGAATGAGGCGTTTGTTCGTTTGTTTATTGAAACATATCTGAAAATTACCCAAAGTGATATAAGTAATGTAATAATATAAAATGACCCAAAAATTAGAATTAGTAATAGACCTCCTCCTATGTAAGATAATAGAGCAACATAAAATATACAGAGGACGATTAATCTCACTATAATTTTACTAAAGTTTTTAAAATTACTTTGGCAGTCTATCATTGGTATTGACCAATTATTTCAATTTCTCCTACTATATTATTGTTAAACTCGTCTAACTCCTCTGATGGTATCCAATATTCATCAATATTCTTACCACCTACATTATGAATTTCATACTTTAACAAATGAACTTTCTTTACTTTAAATTTGGTCACATACCCAACTCCATAAGCGGGTACATTCCAATCTTGAGTTATTTTTGTTGCATATTCTTCATTGAGTACTTGGTAAAAGAAGGGTTGTTGTGGCAATCTTGGGGGAAACATTTTGTAATTGGATTTAATAATCAAATCAAGCTCCTGTTGATTAACAGGACGATAAAGGTTCACATACTCCAATTCTGGATAATGTACAATATCTTCAATAATACTACTACCTAATCTTATTTGAGGAACTCCCCAAGTTAAATTCTCTCCTATTCTGAACGAAGCACTCAAATCACTCGGAATTACAACAATAATAATTTGGGCTGTTTTTCCAACCGACAAGGATTGTTCAATTGTATTAACAAATTGAACAACTTGGCATGTAGATGCATCTAATATGTCTCGCCAAATATAAAACTGTGTATCAATCTGTATTAAATCCTTTATCATTGCAGTATTGGTCTCATCGTATGAGATTTTTACTTTAAACCAATACAAATCACTAAATTTTTTCATGCTATCTCTTTGTTATTGATACAACTATTTTTACTTGATTAAATGAGTTTATATTATTAGGGTAAACAATACCTGCCAAATGACCGTCTAAAATTTGTTGCTGCACAAGTCCGTAGGGTGTTATTACAGCAGTTGGCATAGTTATGGCAACATTATAAGGACCTGATAGTGATTTTGAGTTCCAAAAGGCTAAACCATCGGGTGTCATCCAGAATTGCTTAGAATGGTCTAATGTATTAACACCAAAGCCAAAGTTTCCTCCTTTCCTCATAAAACTACTATATTCTGCTTCGCTCATATTTCGGTACATCGTTGTATATCTTATAGGCTTTTTTGAAGCATCTCCTTCTACACTTGTAGCAAGTGTTGCAAACCAACCAACAGTTCTAACAGCCCCTTTTCCTAATGTACCTAACCAATGCCCCCAAGGTATAGCAGAAGGTGGTGGTAGTCTCTTGAGTGCCGTTACAGATGCTGTAATATTCCATAAGAAAGGGTTTTGCTTACTGCCTTTTGGTGGGTCGCCCTGTGCCATTGCGGTTTCTGTATTGTGTAGTTGTAATTTAACCCCCCAATCTGCCAACCCAAACCCAATACCACCCATTACTCCGCCTGTTACAGCACCCCATAATGCTCCGCTTCCGTTTCCGCCGTTTAAAGCATCACTGATACCACCTGTTACACCCCCTGAAAATATACCATAGCCAATGCTTTGACCTAAGCCAACTTTAATGGGGTTTGGTGCTACTGCTCCAAAGTACCCACCAACTGCCCCAACAATACCAGGTTTTACAAAATCCCACATATTTTTGGGCATTGTACTCTTAATCATATGCTTGGCTGCTCCTGTAAACAAGCCCACCATAAAGCCTATCATCACAGGGTTTCTACCGTCGGGGTCAATGTAGCTCAACGGGTTATTCATCATCCCAGCATACCCACTCAAAGAGTAATTATCTACTGGGTCTATGCCATCAAAACGCCCTGTGTTTCCATCGTATTTTCAACTGGATTATTTTTGTACTATCAGCGGTTTTATAAAGATTTCAGTAGTATACGGCATAAAATCGCCGACTATATTTTTATAAAATTCATCTTGAACCCTTTTTCTCTTTGCTACAATTTTTCCATTACCACTGTAATCAATACTTTTAAACGTAACTATATATGGACATCCTTTTTTGAAGTTTGAAACCAAATATTTATGGGATATTTCACTGTGTTTAGGAAGTAGAATAAACAGTTGATTCAAAAAAGATTCAAAACCATCCGATTGTTCACGTGCTAATAATGTATCTCTTTTCGAGAAACCATCAAAACCATTTTTCTTGTAGATTTCATTTAGACTTAAATACAAACTTGATTGAATTTCTTTGTTTTGGTAGCCATCGACTTTTACGAGATTAAAATTAAGACAGTCATTGTTATAACAGTTGTTACTGTCTGTGTTTTTAGTACATCCCTCAATAATTTTATATGTGATAAAATAATTATTATTACTCTGATTGTTTAATGTAAGTGTTAACATATCTTCATTAGAATTATATTGAAGAGAACCTATAACTTTCGCTTGTTTTTCACAAGAAAAGAGAAAAGTTAGAAACATCGTCGATAGTATCTTTTTCATAAAAATATTTATTTTGGGAAGATTATTATTCGTGCTAACTGTTTGATAGGATTTAAAAGGGATGCTTCAGCTCGTGTACCTAAAAAATTAGTTGCTTGAGATGGAAAATTAGCAAGTTGCCATTTATTAATCTTGATTAAATCGAGAGTCATTCCTTGTATTGCAACATGCCCCTCAGTATCAAGTAAGCCTGATAGTGCTTTCTCAGAAGCCTCGGACGAAAGACCAAGGTTATTGTGTATAACATGTCCCATTTCATGAGTCATTGTATATGCTAATAATTCTTTTGATGCAAAAGATGCCTTTGAAAAGAATATGCTTTGTTTAGAGCCACCCTTCCAAACCCTGTAATAAGTAACAGCAAGAACATCATCACCTTTAGAATTAGTAAATGAACCTCTTGAATTTACCTTATAGCTTTTTGGCATCCAATCTTTTGAGATATTAGAAACACCTTTGACATCTGAAAAATTTAAGTCTTTCATTTCTTTTAAATATTCGTTTGTATAAGGAGCTTCTTCACCACCTTTTATTGCTGGGACTTCAGATGCAAGCAATAAATGAGGCTCTCTATATCCCGTCCAAATATTTGCCCCTAATTTATCGGCTTGCAACCCTCCTGAAATACCGCCAAAAATACTGCCACCAATGGCACCCATTAATGCTCCTCTACCAATATTATTACCATTTAATGCTGCTCCCAAAGTTCCTGTGATAGCTCCGCTTCCTGCACCGTATGCCATACCGGGTAGAATACCTATTGGAGCATAAAACCCTAATATTCCCCCAACCGCTCCTGTGATAGCCCCCTTTCCAAAACCACCCCAGTAGCTTTTGCCCTTTCCTACGCTTAATGTGCCACTTATATGTCCACCCATGAAAGCACCGATTGCCATCGCTATTAGTACAGGGTTTCTACCATCTGGGTCAATATAACTCAGAGGGTTATTCATCATCCCGGCATACCCACTCAAAGCGTAATTATCTACTGGGTCTATGCCATCAAAACGCCCTGTGTTTGCATCGTATCCTCTCGCATGAAAATCATAAGAATTGTACCCAAAAGCATCAATGTATTCTTGGCTCTGGTAAAGCCATTGCCAAGAGCTATCCACCCCGATTCCTTCCAAAAGCGTTCCGAATGGGCTATAATGGTTTTCTTGGGCAATGTAAACAGAATCATTGAGTTTTTCAAAGATAACCCTTGTATTACCCAGATGGTCGTTGATAAAATACTGATAATGAGAACCTAATGTGTCAAATCTAATTTTGCCTTCATCGTGCAGGGCGGCTGTGAGGGTATCATTACGGTATAGTAAACTACCAACATAGTCTGTTCGGATGGTGCTACTCCCATTCACAATCTTTTGGTAGAGCTTCTGCCCATCGGCAGTATAAACGTTCTCAATGTACTTATCGGTATCAAAGAAAATATGGCTTGGTAGCCCTAAATAGTTATAACGAATACTATCTATACCTTTGTTGGCATCTGTTTTTAGGCTACCATCGGGGTAGTAAGTATAAGCCCCTACTCCACCCGTTAGAGCTTCTTTAAAGCCGATATTATCGTTGGCGGCATCGGTAAGACCTGTCAATTGGTTTTGATAGGTGGGGTATATATAACTTAAACTGTCAATCCGTTGCCAATTATTAGTAGATTCTAAGCCAAATCGGTTGAGTTTCTCTATATTACCGTTGGCATCATAAGCTACATTTTCATCATATTTCTCATTCGTTTTACCTTTAAAAGCTGCTTTGGTGTAGCGTTGCGATTTATCATAGTCATACGTAAAGCTCCGCAAAGTAGTATCTCGGCTTGTTTTCCATGATTGTTTACTTAGGTTTCCATCAAAATATCTACCGTCTTCAAAATAATCAAGTTTCATTGAGAATACTTTGCTACTATCCAGTTTACCCGCAGGAGTCAGGTTAATACCTCTGAGATTGCCCCTTATATTGTAGCTGTAATCAACCTTTTGTATGCCGCTACCGATAAAAGCAAGGTAGTTGGTATCGGGCAAAATGGTTGTGCCAGGTTTGAGCAAAATGTATTTTTTGGCCACATCAATCACCCGATTATTCAAGGTCTCATTTTGCCTGATGATACTGTCTTTTTGGGCTTCGTTGAGATTTTTCCTAATCATCCTCCCAATTTCGTCATATTCATAGGTTGCCAGTAGCTCGGGCGAATGACCTGTAAAATAGTGTATTGCTTGGGTTTTACGTCCTACATGGTCGTATTGATAGGTCGTTTTGCTTTCAATTTCTGAAGAATACGGAATACTGCCCGTTGGTTTGCGATACAGCGTTCGCTCTTCTAATAACTGACCTATAAAATCAAATACAAAATCATTCTGGTTAATATCTCCAAAGCGGTTTTCGGCTTGTGATTGTATCAATCGGTTTTGGTCATCGTAGTACATGGCGGTACGTAACCATGCTTGGGTATCTAATCGCCGAACTTGATTCCCCGTTTGGAGCCCCTTCACATTGCCATATTTGACACCTCTGTAAGGTACAAAATTTAATGTATCGGCAGGTTTCCATGAGTAATCATCATAGTAGTTTACGACCATCACATCTGGTTCTATAACGGGTATAGAACTCGGGAAACTACGATTGGTATATCCCAGTATTCCGCCTGTGGGCGTAGTTTCTTCATATTGTTTTATTAGTGTGAGTGTATCAAATGTAGCTTGTAATGTGGCTCTGGTACTGTTATTGGGTAGTATTCCTGCCAGAGCCATTCTGCCATAAGCATCGTATTTACTAAATCTCCATTGGTTATTGGTTCTGATTCTGGCATCCTGCTCTAAAACGATTTGCCCTAAACGATTATAAACTACATAGCTCCAACCTGCATCCGGTGTGTGTTTTTCGATTATTCGATTTCGTTTATCATATTTCATCATATATACACCCACCAAATAACTACTTGAAGCGATATTGGTATTGTCGGGTATCACTCCATACATTTTCGGAGGAATGATTAGAGCTAAACGACCTAAATAGTCGTAAACGTAAGTTGTGATTAGATAATGACTTGTTGATGTACCATCACCTGTAAATTGCACATGTTTTTCAAGGATTCTACCATCTTTGTCGCTGTAACTTATAACAGCTTGCTGTTGCTCATCAATACCTACGGTTTTTAGAATCTGATTGCCTGAATATGTATTGATATTGAGATTACCGTTATAATCTAATTCATATTTGGCAATTCCAAAATTGCCTGTTTCAAACTTTTGTTCGGTCTCTCGATTAGGTCTAAACGCTGCTCCTACGCCGATACCCTTAAATGCCCTACTTAATGGTGAGTTTTCGTATTGTGTTACTTCGGAGTAAGGAGCTGTGTCGTTATAAAAAGTTTGAGCCAACGATTGACTACCCGATTGGAAATTCCCCGTTGCAATTGGGCTAACGACTGGTAAAATATTCTTTTGAGGGCGACCAAAGGTATCGTATTCGGGTGTACTACTCAGCAAATCTTTAGCTTTTGGCGATGCTTTGTAGGCAACAGATTGTAATGTACGCCCGCTACCGTCACTGTAAGATACAGAAGTACTAACTTTTTGATAGTCTTGATAGACATTTCGGGTACTATCTCTTGGGCTTCTGACAACAACCCTATTTTTTGTAGTATCAGTATTGAATGTGCCTGATGTATTGATTAGATTTTGTTTGAAATAAGGGTATTCATAGTGGGATAGAATATAACCATCCTTGTCGGTTATTTGCTTTAATTGCCCGACTTTATGTAACTCACTATCAGTATAATATTTGTAATTAATGGCTAATTTATTCGGGCTTATTTGTTTAGACAAACCAAAAATTTTGGTTTCATATTCATATTGGGTTGTATCAATGACTACACCACCAATATTATTGATACTCCTTATAGGTAAAACCCCTGCGGTATCGTAATCTGTACCATTAATTGAAGCCCCAAAGCCTTTTACCTTTTTTGAAAATCCTTTGTTGTTGTAGTCTTGATATTCTACGATTGGATAAAAATTGGTGTCTCGAACCAGCGAATCATCACTCACTCGATTATAGATAACATCACTAAATATTGCCTCTCCAATATTATTTAATGCGAACGACTCTTTTAGAAAGTAGCCAAATTGGCTATTTGTGGTTACATTTAAGCTATCATAACGATTAAATGCTGCTTGTGCCACTCGTGTACCATTTTTACTGACTATTTCGATGGTAGGAGTTAATATGTGTCGCCGTTGCATTTCATAAATGGCTCGGGCTTGTGTGCCTAATCGGGGAACATGGATAAAGTATTCGGTGGTATCACAATTATAAGGAGTACCATACTCAGGGTCATAACAAATGCGAGGTATTAGAACTGTATCTAAACCAAAATTAAAATCTGCAATATATTTTGTTAAACTACTTAGTTGGTGGTTTTGCCCGTCACTACTCTCAATTTTTACAAGGAAATTATGTTGCCCAGGGTATGTATTGTGGTATCCTGATAATATTTCATCTTTGTATGTAAACTCTTGTATTGTTGTGATAGGGTTAGTACCATTTTGAGAAAACACTTTACTGGTTTGTTTTTCTAAGTGATACCGTTTAAATAATTGACTGTACTCTTCTAAGAAAACACCTCCACAACAAGAAGCATAGCCCAAGTTATAACCGTTTACTTTAAAGACCTTACTTGAAAATGTATTATCAACAGAATTGCCTTGTAAGGTCGTGTACGCAAATGTCTGAACGGATAAAGTATCCCCATTTTGATTTAATATTTCGGTTCTAATGGGGTTTCCACTCTTAAAATCATGGTAAACAATTACCCCCTCTTTTATTCTCTCAGGTTGATAGTAGTATGTCGTATCACATATCTGATTAGGATATTCTCCCGTACAATTAACAACGATTCTTTCAGTAGTTATTTCTGTTGTATCATGGTCAAACGTGTAGATAGTTTTACCTAACGTATTATCTATATTATTTTTTATTTGCTCAACCACTCTGGTATATCCCACAACTGGTCGTCCTATTTCCGCAAATAATCGGTCATAAATACCTGAATTAGCACCTATTGCTGCAAAGTTATTTTTGAAACGATAAATGGGCTTCATACTAAGAAAACCAGACGGACGGGTATCGGGTAATACGTAGCTGTAAGACTTGATGGTTTCGATGCCAGAAATCAAATCTTTGTTTTTTATTTCTTTAATTCTCGCTCCACCAATTGGCTTATATGTACCATTGCTATTTTTATAATTACGAGCTTCGTGTAGCTCATAAATAAACTTTGTATAACTACCAGTAGAAACGACTACACTATCTAAACTACCATAAAATGCAAAATCTATATTTGTTTCTCTATTACTTGTATTAGGAGTACAGCCAGAAAAGAATGAGTCTCTCGGGATTAGCCCTGTTAGAAAACGATTGCCTGTTGAGCCATTTGGAAATCCCCAATGGTCTATTCCGTAGTTTAATCTACTTTTGCCATTAAATGTAGGAGAATCACCATTGTACCTAAACCGATAAGTGGTTTTATCTGGGAAAGTTACTTTTTCTAACCGTAGTCGTTTTGTATGAGAATAGCCTACATCATCGTGAGTATATCCGCTTGGTAGGTCGTCCTCAAAGCCTGTAAAATGACCGTAGTCAAACTGGTATTTTAGAGTATCAGTGGGATTTACCTTGTCCATTACTGTCATTTCAACCAATTTTTTTGCATTAGATTGGCTGGTTGGGTTTTCATCCCAAGAATCAAGGTCTAATCTTGGAGGGGCGTTAATATAACAAATTTCGTTTCCTGATTCTGTTTCAAAACATTCTCTGAATCTTCGGTTGAACTCAACCTTTTTATGGTCTGTTGTGATACTGCCCAATGAAGCCCCCTCAACGTAAACCTTATTGATACGTTTATCTACTTGTGCTGGGGTTGGGCATACCCCAGATGATTGGCTTTCTGCTAATTTAAAAAATGAGTATTGGACTACATCGTATGTAAAGTTTATCTCTTGCCCATAAGGTGTGATGATTTTTCGTAGATACCAAGCTGATGTTACTGATTCATTTTTCCAAAAATGATTCCATCGGCTTGCACCTGGATAAATATTTTCATCTTGTGCTGTTTTGACATCTACCTCTGTACTTTTTTCATAAGCCCCATCACCAAAAACATATTTTGTTCCATCGGGCATCAAAACATCAAACCTTGTGAATTTTCCTACATCTGTTGTTCCATCAAATTCAAAAATGGGTATTATCTCAATATCTGTATCGGGGAAAAATATAAACTTTGATACTCCTGAATATTTATACATAAATTTATAGGACTGACCATTGATATTCATGTAAAAAACATCGGGTTCTGTATCATCATCTACGGTGCTTAAACCTGTATAGCCATACCAATAATACCCTTTTCTTTCATAACTACTCGACCACGTATTAATATCAAACTTACCCTCGTCTGGAATCCCCCTTACTTGTCGGGTAATCATACCCCCAGCCATTAAAGACCAATTCATTCCACTCCATGAAGCAACCTCGTGTAATTTCATACCAGAGGCATTGTAATTTAAAGCAATTGGTACATTCAATGCACCTTCTTGCAAATTATAGAGTGGTAATGGAACGATGGCAGTACCAGTAAATTGATTTACTGCAATATCTTTAAAGCGATTTATGTCTGCGGCTTCTGGAGGGGCTGCTGGTGCAATTCCCGAGGGTAGGTTTCCAAAAGAAGAGATAGTAGGAATACCCAGATTTGTAGGTTTGTTAGATTCAAATTGTTTGAGTTCTTCGGGTGTAAAAGTCCGAACTGGTGGATAACCGTGATTTGCGACCTTAACTGAGATAACTTGCTGTGCAAAAGTAATAAGGTTTACCAAGACTAAAATTAACAGTAAAATTACTTTTTTCATAAGAAAATGGATTAAAGTTTGACATGTGTATTTGTATAGCGACTTTTTGGGTTCGGTGAAAATAAAAAGCGTGTCGTGTCTTCTACTTTGTTGCTCTGGGGGTCAAATCCCTTGTACGCAAAGTAAAGCCACGCCCACGCAAACCGTAGGCGTTTGCTTTAACTCTCCTGCGTACATTTTTTTGACCTTTGAGCAACAGGACTGTTAAGCTAAACGCTATGATAATTTTAGTGTGTGGCTATAAAATTGAGATGTAAATTACTCAATTAAGTAACACAATTCCAAAAGAATTTATTTTTCGGCATTTATATTTCGTTTTTTATAAACCTTCTTAATTCAACAGAATATACAAGTAAAATGTCATTTACTTGTTTTAATGAACTGACTAATTCTTGATAATTTGGATATAATTTTTGTATTTCTTGTGGTGTTTTATTTTTATTCTCATTATCCTCTGAATGATTGGTATACCATTTTTTAAATTTTGCTTGGTGTTCAGTTAAATGAGGTCTAAGTCCTTTATTTAGTATATCAGTAGTTAGTTCTATAAGTTTATCTGATGCTGAACTTTTTTGTAGTAACTCGCCAGAAATGTTTTTCAGTTCTTGCCTGATTACTTGAAATAATGAGTACCAAGAATTATAGACCTCAATTATTAAGTCATGGTTTTCATCGAATGGGAGTGCTGCTTTTCTCGTTATTAGCTCAACGTATATTTTATGTGCTATTTCGAGATTTGTAAAGTTTCGCACAATATCATATTCAACTTCTCCTCCTCCCACACTGACTTTCATTTTAACAGGGATAATTTGCGAATAATGATTGTTTTTACTTTTGACAGATTTAATTATCAGCCAAATAATCAAACCTATAACGGATAATATAAAAACAATAAATAAACTTATTTGTATTGTAAAACCCCAGGTTTCGGGGTTGAAAGAAAGGTCGATTATCTTTATATCATTCATTGTAGCTATATCGTTCAAAGTTTTCGTTAAAACTTATCGGGTCGGCGTGAATACCCATTTCAAATTTTGAAAGCCAATCTAAAAAGCTATTAATTTCTTCAAAGTTAGTAATCGTTTTATACCCCTGACCCTTTTTTAGAAAAGATTCGTGCAACTGTTCAGGAAGTTTACGAGCAAGTCTTCCAAAATAATAAAAATTTTCTGATACTAAGACAAAGGAACTTTTAGTATCTCGTGCGATATTTACACTATTCGGACTACCATCTTCATTACTATGATGAGAGTTTTGTTGAATCCAAATATCGTTCTCCTTGTGATAGATATTATCTCCATACATTTGGACTAAACTACCATTAATTACGGGTTTTTTTAATTCAAATCGAGAATCTTCCCAATATTGATTATACGTTAATTTTTCATCTACCCTCATAGCATAGACTAACTTACCCTCAAAATCACCATCACTTCCTGCAATGTCTTTGCCACCTGTTCCGATAATCCAATCACCAACATTTGCATTTTGTCTTATATCTGCTTTACATGTTGCAAGTGTACATAAACCATTAAAAGGATTTGGGGCAAACCCATAATCACGAACAATGACATAAGAATATATTTTCATACTTAACAATTACTAACGATTCGTGTAAAAGGACTATTCCATGAAGAGTTTTCTCCATCTTCCCATTTAGGAGGTGTCCCACCGCCCTCCAATGCTTCAATTATTTTATTACCTGTCCATCCAACCATTGCATGGCCATATTTTGCAAGTTTTTCGGGAATATCAGATTGTCCAGCACCATTAATATAGACGCCTACTATACGTTTACCTTTTTTGTGAGCTTGTTCAATCTCCCAATCAACCCATGGTCTTGTATGTGTTTCTGGACCAACTAAAACAATGACTGTACCAGACCAGTGTATTCTAAGTCGAAGCAGTCTTTTAATGTAATCGGGGTTTGATGCTTGATTCGGCTTTGTGCTATCAATAGAGCTATTTTTAAGCTGATACCCTCTATTACGCAATAGTGTTTTTAATCGCCCTATATGTTCTTCATCTTGCCCAAAATGACTTATGAAAACATTTTTTGCTTTGCGTTTTATTTTATCTCCAACCATTTTTAGACTTGTTTATCTTCATCAATAATAATTAACCCAATTATTGCATATCCGATAATATCTCTCAATGTATCTTCAATACTTTCAAAGTTAGGCGTCTCATTTTTAAGTGATTTTTCTACAAGGGTTTTATACCGACTAACTTTATCCCACAGGTGTACCATATTACCCAACATTCCTAAATCAAAACTTGCTCCCCCATAATCTTGATTTTTTTGAATTAAGATTTTTATTATTTCATCTGTTATTAGCCTAACTTTTTCCTCTGTCATTGGATTATGTCGTTTCATAGCTTAATTGATTTAAAATTGGATTAGCGAATTTAGGTTTTTTATTTAGATTAAACTTATAAAAGACTTTTGCCCAATCATTTAGAAAATCATCATTAAAATAAGGCTCAGAGTCTAATAGTTTCAATCGGGTTTTTTCTTCGTATTTCTCTAATTCTTTAATTTTTTCATTAAACTCTGAAAGGTTGGAAAAGGTGGGTGTGGAATAGTCGAAATGATTATCTATTGGGTTTTTGATTTTTGCCATTTCAACAACCATTGGCTTAAAATCATCATAGAAATGGAAGTTATTAACAATATGGTAGTATTCTCCAATTGGGATGTTTAGAATATATGAGAAATATTCTTGAATAAATGTAAAATTAAAAATATTTACCCCACTTGCCCCCCAAATGAAATCATTTGAACGCATATGAGTTATTAAATTAAGCCGATTATCTTTCGATAGAATAAATTGTAAACTAACAGTACATGGAAAATCTTTTGTGGTTTTTAAATGTCCATTCTCATCGAAACAATCTTTTGTTGGGTCTTCAATTGTAATAATTGCTTGGCGTGTAGTTTTCTCTTTTTGAAAGCTCTTCTCTACAAAATCAAATTGGTCAATTACTCCAACTTTGTCAAGGATACTAATTCTATTTTTATCAATTTTGTAATCATTAAGGATACCATTTCTATATCTTATTCTTGCCCCATATCCAGCCCTCATATAATCATTTTCAGCATATTCGTAAAGTTTTTTTGCATAATGCCCAATTAAAGACATATCATTCCTACCAAGCCCAATCCAGAGTGATTCAGCATAAGGTAAGCTGAACTTCCACTTCCGTGGACTTATTGTCACTAATCGAGCTTTTGGGTTACTAATTTTTATTATTACTGGTTCTGGGAGTTCATAGCAAATATGATTTCGTACATTTCTTATTTGATAATTTGACAGCAAAAGGTCGGACATCCCTACTAAAAAAGAGTTAATTCCGTTGAATTCATAGGTTTGCATGGTTCTATCCTTTCATTTATTCCCCATTTGGGTGGAAAAAAGTAATTAATTTGGTTCAGATTAGGGGAATTATATTTTTGTTTAATTCTAACATTATCTACTTGCAAACTCGGTAATGCAACTCTTAGATATTTATCTGTTTCGCAAAAACAATTTTGAAGGTCTATTAGTGTTAAATCTCTTCCAAATAAGTTAGAAAAACTTGTGTAACCGAATTCTTTTTGATATTTTTCAAAATTATCCTGCGTGTACTTAATAGCATCTTCCAAGCTATTTTTTCCTAAATCTTCAAAGCACTTTTTTATGCCTCTAACAGCACCTATACCAGCCTTAACAAAAGAGTTTTCATCAAAGTTTATTACTGGAGAATAATTTAGGTCTATTGAATATTGATAAGCTAAAAAATCGCCAATAAAAGAGCAATCATTCAATATATTATAAACTTTTTCTAATGATTTGGCTGTAATTATTTTTTTTATTTTTTCACTTTTCATAATCTCAGTTTCGACCATTTTTAACCATTTTTCGTGTTTTGAATCAAAATGGTCATATTTTCTATGCGAGCCAGTCATCATGTAAGCATTGTTAAAAATAGGTTTATTTTTAATACGTTCAGCAAGTAATGAAGAGATTTTATCGACATTAAAATTTGATGTATTAAGCGGTCCAATCCGATTTTCTAAATACTCCCATGTTTCTATTTTATTGAAAATTTTGAATACTAATATTCTCAGGATAATATCTTCTTCTTTCATTTTTGTACAATCAACACCGTATATTACATTACTAATTAAGTATTGACTAACCCTATCACATGCCCTATAAACATTCGTAAATTTATTATTTGCGAGAATTTTATCTTTTGAGAATGGGTAGTTTTCACCATTACATTTTTTCCAAAAAATGTTCATTCTTTCTTGCACAAAATAGAAATAATACTTGTATGCTTCGGGTCTAATCTTTATCATTTTGAAAGTTGAGTTTATGGGTATAATTAAGCATTTAGGTGTAAAGTTACAAGGTAAAAATATAATACGCTTATAATCAGCAAGTTAAGCCTTTAAATGTCATTTTTTAATATTTCAACAAAAATGAATAATTTATACAAAAAATTTGATTGTTTGTTTTGTATAAAATAAAAGAACGTTTGGTATAAACAGGATTTGCATAAAAATGACTTTATTTTTATGCAAAAAGTGTTTAAAAATATTCATTTTATAACTTTCTTGTAACAAATCTAAATTTAAAACTCGTTTCTTAAAGCATTTCAGTACTCAATATCATCAAACTAAAAACAATAAAGCATCTTTTTGAATATAAACTATTGATAATAAATCAATTACATAGGTTTCATGTAACTTTACGCCTAAATGTTTAGGAACACCCTACGTTGGTATTACGATTTAATCTCTGGTATTTCGTTGTAATACGTCTGGTGTTACGATTTAATCGTTTGGTATTACGTGTAATATGTCGGTATTACGATTTAATACGTCGGTATTACGCTGTATTACGTCTGGTATTACGTCGGTATTACGATTTAATACATCGGTATTACGATTTAATACGTCTGATATTACGATTTAATCTCTGGTATTACGCTGTAATATGTCGGTATTACGATTTAATACGTCGGTATTACGATTTAATACGTCGGTATTACGCTGTATTACGTCTGGTATTACGCTGTAATACGTCGGTATTACGCTGTAATACGTCGGTATTACGATTTAATACGTCGGTATTACGCTGTATTACGTCTGGTATTACGCTGTATTACGTCTGGTATTACGCTGTAATACGTCGGTATTACGATTTAATACATCGGTATTACGCTGTAATACGTCGGTATTACGTTTGGTATTACGTCGGTATTACGCTGTATTACGTCTGGTATTACGTTGTATTACATCGGTATTAGACGGTATTATGCTTTTTTAAGTAATTATATACTGTCCCATAGGCTACACCTGCACGAATACTTATCTGGTTCATTGATAATCCTTGTTTTTGTAATTCAAGGATTTCGTTGAGTTTATGTATAGGTAGCTTCGGTCTCGAAATATTCTTACCTTGTACTTTGGCTCTTTGCATTCCTGCCTTTACTCGCTGACTTATCAACGAACTCTCAAATTGTGCCAAAGAAGCCATGACATGAAAAATCAATTCACCCGTTGGGGTTGTGGTGTCAATGTTTTCTTGGTAAGAAATGAAATCTACTCCCAAAGTCTGAAACTCTTTCAGGGCATTGACCAATGCTTGAGTCGAACGGGCAAATCGGTCGTATCGCCATACTAACACAACATCCAGTTTGCGTTTTTTGGCAGCATCCATCATCTGTTTGTATTGGGTTCGTTCTTGGGTAGTCCCCGAGGCATAATCTACGTACTCTCCCACAATTTCAAAGTTTCGCCTTTGGGCATATTCTCTCAATTGTAAAAGTTGGGTTTCGGGGTCTTGTGTTTTGTCGGTAGTAGATACCCTTGCATAGAGGGCAACACGATAATTTTTTGGGGTTTGATACATGATAATAATTATCAAAAAGGATTTCCTTTACAAAGTTCCTTTTTAATCTCGTAAACACCTCATTTTCAAGTATATTTTTTACCGAAATTTTGACACCCATTTTGATAAGTGCTTTCGACAGATTTGACTCACTGATTTTTAAAAATATAATTTGGCAATATTATTATTAGCCAATATAATTACTTATAAAAACTCTTAATTAATGATAACAAATTCTTAACATTGGATTTGGTGCAAAAAAAAATATTTAATCTATCTTTAGATAAAAAAATAAAACCCAAAAGCCAACATAAAAATTAAAAGTCCGACAACCTAACAAATCAGTTTTAAATCGGATGAAACATGTTTAAGAATGATGAAATTTTATCCATTATCATGCTCATTAGACAAAAGGTTTCTAATGAACCTGAAATAGTCACCTCTTTAGAAAAATTATATGATTTATCGAAGGAGGTAGTCGAGCAAGAGAATGAGCCTAATTTGCGGAAAAAATTAGGTGAAAAATTTGAGAAAGTAGCCCGATTTCTATCCTATCTATTCAAGCAGTTTAATAAAAAAATTGTAATTAAAGATGAAGAGCAACTTTTTAAAGAAATAATTGATATATTAGACAAAGATTTTTAATTGAAACATATTTTTCATTATTACCTCAGAAAAGGCATAACTTGTGTTATGCCTTTTCTGTCCATTTTTTTACAGAAATGACAAATCGTATAGAAATTCAAGGTAATAAAGACATCAACACAGAAGCAGAATTTATTTCAGATGAATATCTTTTAGAAGATACTGCGGTAGGTGCTACCATAAGTCTTTATAGAAAATTACAAGGAATATCATTGGTTGAATTATCTCAACTTACGGGTATTGACATTAATACTTTAATGTATATCGAGCAAGATATAATTAATCCGATAAATGATATTAAACTCATTTGTAAGTGCATTAATATCCCATTTGCTGTTTTGATATTAAATGCGATTTTAACGGAGCGGGATTTTGAACAGAATTCTACAAACCAATTTGCAGCTATGTTACAACCGATAATACACAAGCTAACAAAAAAGATTTACCTGAAAGACTCAGATAATAAACTTGATGAGTTAGTAATAACTACAAATTAGATTGTTGATATAAAAACATGAAGACCTTAGATTTAATAATCCTATTTACTCTGTAAATTGTCAAAAGCAATCCAGATATTAAAGTGAATAGTACCACAGTATTACCCCATTCGTAAAACGGGATAGTAGGTCTTAGTTTAAAAATATAAATAGTTGTAATTTGAGAAATTACAATAAAGCTATTCAGATTTTCTTCAATTTTAAGAGATATTTTTTTACTCCATTCTGAGATAAAAATATCTCTCTTTTCTTCCGATGATTTTTCAATATTCGGGTCAATAGACAACGTACCTCCTGAATATTCCTCCAGTAGTTTATCTATATTTTTATTTTGAAATCGATATTTGTAAAAAACTATTAAGAATCGCTCTACGAAGCCAAAAATCAGTACCTTAACTATCCAATAAAATACTACCCAAACCAGTAGATATAAGATTATTGGAATAATAATCTGAAAAGAATAGAAGAAGTCAAAAACTGTTTTTGTAGAAATTTCTTTAGGAAAAATAATGCTCCCACCCAACAAATCATAGAGAAAAAAAGCAAAACAGATATTAGCAATTGCCTGAATGAGGCGTTTTGCATTATTACTATTGAAGTGTAGAAAATCAAGGTTTTCAACTAATCCTTCAATCATAGTTATCATATTTTACAATACCAATGTATTCTTTATTTTCATGAAATACAAGGAAATAATATTATCATATTATTAAATTTTTCACTCCTCCCTCATTTTACTTTGTAAACACCTTGTTTACATGATAAATACATAGATAATGCTGTAAACATAGTGTAAACGCTTGTTTACACTATGTTTACACGTTTTTTTTGAAATTATGAGTATCTATTAGTTCTAAAAGCACAGCAGGGAATAATCTTTTTTACAAAGACCATTCCCTGCTGCCCGAATATAAAAATATTCTCTACTCTACCACCACTTGCCCATTCATCAGCATTGGTAAAAGCCAATCTCGTAAGCTGGAAAGTTGTTGGTTTTCTTTTTGTTTTTTATGAATAAGTTGGTAAAAATTGCTCAATTGGGTCGAAATTGCTATCAATAAAGTATCCTCTTTTGGTAATGCTATTTTTAGGTTTAAAATATCATCTACATTAATTGATGGATAAGATGAAACACTTGTATCTGCAATTGTTTGTAAGAAATCTACTGTTATCCTATTGGATAAAAAACAGTAGATAAAATCATTCAAAACTGTATTTTTTTTATGACTGATAACTGCAAAACCCGTTGAAACAATCATATTCTCAACAGGTTCTTTTATTATTCCATAATGCTCTTGATTGGGTCTTACAGTTGAGTAAATGATGTCATTTTTTTTGACTATTCTTTTTGCTCTACTTGGTAGATTATTTTTTAAATCATCAATCAGTATCACATTATCTATCTGATTTTTTGTAATATTACTTGTATCCAAGTAGTTTACATAAGAAAAATTACTTGATGAGTTCAATTGGTATTGATTTGCGTTACACATAGACTTCAATTCTCCAACTTCCCACCCCTCAGGAATTTCTCTTTTCAATTCTTCATTCCAAACCATTGCACCACCAGAAGTTTTGTAGGGTTTGCCTTCGACATCTGGGAAATCAAACTGCACAAACCAATAATCATACAGTGTTTTTGCCATGGCTTCCAGCTCGGCATTGATGCGGTTGTTGAGTTCTATTTTAGCATCTAAGGCGGAAAGGACATTGGCGATTTTTTGTTGGGTAGATAGTTCAAAATCAGGTATTAAAAAATCTAAAATTTGGTTTTTATCTCCACGTGGCATTTTCGTTCCTTTTGAGCCACGCATCATGTGGTCAAAGAAATCATCTCTAAAAAGGGTGTAATAAATGTACTTTGGGTAGTATTCTTTATTTACACTTAAAGTCAGTACATCTGCCGAGCATCCTCCATCTCTATCAGCAAACCATATTTTTTTAAGATATGGGCGTATATTTCCAATAAGTATATTTTCAATTTTAAAAGCGGGTATTGTTCCACTTTGGGGTGGAAGGTTAGATGCTAATGTAATTCCTTCTTTATTTTGGAGAAGGTTATCAGTTGTTATAAAATTTTCGAGACTTACATTTTCTATTTTAACTCTCTTATCAGAATAATTTGCGACTTTACTCAACTTCACTAACTTCCTCATTTTCTATTGTTATTGATGGGTTGTTTTTAGTATTTTTTCTTGAAAAGTTTTTATTGTTCTTATTGCACAAACTCAGCTACCGAATTCGTTTAGTTTTTCATTTCATCCTCAATAAATCTCAGAAGTGTCTGTTTATCAGGCAATTGTAGCATATACTTCGAGATAAACAGTTCGTTTTCAAGCCCAGCGGTGGCATATTCTACGAGGGCATCGTCTTTGTCGGCACACAAAATCAGTCCTACGGGTGGGTTATCGCCTTCGGTCATTTCGTTTTTTCGGTAGTAGTTGAGATACAGCACCATTTGCCCCGAATCGGCATGGTCAAATTTACCCACTTTCAAATCAATCAATACGTGGCATTTCAGAATACGGTGATAAAACACCAAATCTATTCGGTAATGCGTATTGCCAAAGGTGATTCTCTTCTGTCGAGCTTCAAAACAAAAGCCCCTGCCCATTTCGGTCAAGAAAGTCTGCAAGTGGTCAATGATGGCGGTTTCGAGGTCGGTTTCGCTGTATTCTGTTTTTTCTTCTAAACCCAAAAACTCCAGAAAATACGGGTTTTTTATTAAATCTTGCGGGTTGGGAGCTTGTGTCTCTTTTATCTTTTGAATTACCGTCGCTTTGTCGGTCGAAAGCCCAGTTCGTTCAAACAGCAGGGTATCAATCGCACGGGCCAATTCTCTCACTTTCCAAGCATTTTTGATGGTTTCTACCTCATAAAACCTCCTTTTGAGGTCGGATTCGAGCCGAAGGAGTTCGATAAAGTGCGAAAACGATAAGGTATTAATGAGGGTCTCGGCAGGGAGCAACAGATGCTCATAGGAATCATTAGGAGGCGTCATTAGATTTTGTTTCAATTGGTCAGACGCTGTCTGACCAATTGAAACAAACAAAGCTCTCTTGAAGATAACCTCTCCTAAAACCAGATAATTCTGGTAAAATTGCCTGAATAACTTTAGGTTGGTCAATGACATCCCAGCAATATGTTTAAGTCTCTTACTGAGTTCGGTAAGAGTTTTATTACCATAGATTGCTTTTTCTTCGCCTTCTTGTTCAAATTCGACAATATAAAAGCCAATCAGCCAATTTCTGACTGTTTGGAGGGTGTTTACCTGCTTAACCGCCTGTGTCGAGGTTTGCTGATGAGTAATCTCTATACTTTGTATGAGTTCTTCAAATTTCAAATCGTAGCCCCTCCAAAGCCTTTTCTATTTGGGTTTCTAAAGCTCTTGATTCGGCAAACATATTGCCCAAATTTGCCTTAAAACGTTCCATTTTAGCCTTAAATTCTTCGGGAGAAATATCAATGTGTTCGATTTTTACATCAAAATACTGCCCCGCACTAAATGAATAATTCTTTTCGGCGATTTGTTCGTAGCTCAACACCACCGAGAAATCTTCAACCGCTTTATGCTGATTAAACGTATCAATGATTTGCTGCTCTTCTTCTTCGGTCAATACCGTTTTTTGGTTTTTGCCTTCTTTTACAATTTTTCCGAGTTTCGAGGCATCCATCAATACAATATCGCCCTTTTTGTTGCCACAATCAAGAAATAAAATCGAAACATTGGTACCTGTCGTAGCAAAAATATTGCTCGGCATACTCACTACCCCACGTAGCATTTTATTATTTACCAATCGCTCCCGAATCTTACGCTCAATACTACTTTGGGCAGTTATAAAACCCGTAGGAACAACGATTGCCGCTTTACCAGATTTTTCTTTGAGTGAAAACATAATATGCTGAATAAATAGCGGATAAATCGCCATTTTGTCTTTATCCTTGTTGGGGACATTGGCTACCCCAGCAAAAAAGCGAGCATTATTATTTTCGGCAACGAGGTCTGAATGGTATTCGCTAAAATCGAGCTTAAACGGAGGGTTCGACACGATATAGTCAAACTTCATCAGCTCTTCTCCTTCTTTGTGATAAGGCGAAAGAATGGTATTACCCTGAATAATATTGGGTATTGAGTGAACGAGGTTATTCAGAATCAGGTTTAGCCGCAACATAGCCGATGATTTCTGCGAAATATCCTGTGAGTAAATCGTACAGCGGTCTTCGCCAATAGCATGAGCCAAATTCATTAAAAGTGTACCCGAACCAGCCGAAGGGTCATAGCAGGTCACATTCTGCACAGGAGCATCAACCAAGCAAGCCGCCATGATTTTGGCTACAGCGTGAGGGGTATAATATTCGGCGTATTTGCCGCCACCATCTTTGTTATAATCTTTGATTAGGTACTCAAAGATTGTAGAGAAAAAGTCGAATTTTTGACTAAAAATATTCTCAAAACTAAAATTTACCAACTGATTCACTATCGCTTTGCAAAAATTATCACGCTGCGAAGGGTCAGCTACAAATTGGCTGAGTTCATCAAAAAGTGTAATTTTTGAGCCTGTACCCGTTTTTACCGAAAAAATCTCGTTATTGAAAATCCCAATATCACGCAGGGTATCATCAAATATTTTAGCAAACTCTTCACTGTTTTGTTTATCGAACAGATACGATAAAAAATGCTCACGCTTTAGCTTCGCACTATCGGGGCTTAGTTGCATCAGCAACATCTCGTAGTCTTGGTCGGTATATTTTTTTATTTCGGCTTCCCAATTATCCGATTTTTGTAAGTTTGGGTCTATCTGCTTTACTTCATAGCCAAACTTATCATTCATGAATTTGTAGAGAAAAACTTGGGTAATTATCTTAAATTCGTTGCCATCATTGCCCAATCCGTAAGAAGTACATACACTTTTGAGGTTATCAATTAATAATTTGGTTTTTGTTGTAAAATCTTGTATCTGCATTATTTTAAGGGTATAAACCTAATTCGGCTAATTGTTTTCTAAAAATTAGGCGTTCGATATCATTAAATCTAAAAATTTGCTCGGTGGCTTTACCGATGGGTGTTTTACCTAAAATCATCGAATTTGACACCATAAAGTGGTCGTTCCAATTATCTCTTCGAGGGTTAAAGAAGCGGGTAATTTCGTCAGATTCACCAACGAAGGTGGCAATGTCAGAGCCTTTAGCAAAGTTACACTCGGGGCAACAATAGGCTAAGTTTTCTTGGTTATCGTTGCCGCCATGTTTCACGCTACGGATGTGTTCGATATGGAACGAATAAAACGAGAGTCTATCCGCTAAAAGGCAGTATTCGCATTTAAAGTTAGCTCTTTTGGCAACTAATTTTTTAAGAGAATTACTGATATTTCGACTCATTTAGCAGTCATTTTAATTGCCCGAGCTTTGGCAAGTCCAATGATTCGGTTGATAATGAGGTAGTGTTCTAACTCGTTCTTTTCTTCGGCAGATAACATATTTGCTTTTTGTTTTTCAAAAAGTGTATCTACTCTTTTTTGGCTATTTTCAGAAGGTTTAAAACCAATAACTTTTTTAGGATTCATCTGTGCGATAAATTCCGATATTTCATCATATATTGATACTTCTTGAAGTGTCATTGCTAAGGTTTATTTTATTGATTAAAATTAATCATTTGAACGCTAAACAAAATGATTTTGCCCCAAAAATTCGTTTAAATATTCTTTTACTACACAAGCATTGATGTACTTGGCAGAATCGGGTGCTAATTTAACATTTGTTTTCTGAAAACCCTTTATGACCAATTGCAACATATTTTGCTCAAAGTAGGGTTCATTATTCAATAATCTTTGATTGATTAATATTTTATCATCAGCTTGATGCTTAATATCAGTTAAAATCTGGTGTATCTCTGATTCACGCTGGTTGATATTTCCTTTTTCAACAATTCGTTTATGAACACGAGCAAATTTTACGTCGTTTTCATATTTGGCTTTTAGTAAATTATTCTTTCGATTTAATTCGGTTACCTTATCATAAATTAGTCGTAAGGCTCCAATATTTGCTTTCATTTCGTCTTGCGACACTTCATCGAGATTTTTCTTACTAAACAACCGTTTTAGTTCATCATAAAGAGATACAAATTCGGGGTCTCGCTGGTCGAAATTACTGCCGAGAGCTTCACGGGTTTTACGTAATGTGTCTTTTAGTTGGTCTGCTAAAACTAATTCGCTTTCGGAACGTTTCCGAAATTGGAAAAGTACATTTTCGAGAGCTACGTTCAGTAAGTTTGTAGTTTCAGGGCTATTTATGACCGAATCTCTATCGTTCAGTAATTGTAGGCGGTCGCTGGCGACTCTGAATAAATCGTTGAATTTTCGGAAATCAGTCTTTTCTAAGAGGTCAAAATGCCCTAAATGTCGAATTACATTGTATAATTCACGTAGAGTATTGAGTGCCTTTTTGATTTCGAGTACTTTCTTACGGTCTTCGATTTCGGTGATTTGTCGAGAGAAATTTTCGGCATTCAGTAAATCAAAGTGAAATAGTTGCTCTTTGATGTCCCTTATTTCAGTATCAATTTCTTCTTTCGATTTAAAAAGATTTGAATAACTCTCCATCTCATCACCCAATTCTTGCTGCAATTCATCAAAATATGCCTTATTAGTTATATCAAATTCTTTACTTATATCCGCAAAATCGACTACATAACCGTACTGAAAATTTTTATACGGGCGATTAACCCTCGTAAGTGTTTGTAGTAAATTATGGTCTCTTATGACTCGTCCTAAATAGAGTTTCTTCAGGCGTTTGGCATCAAAACCCGTGAGCAGCATATTAAAAACAAATAAAATATCTATCTTTCCGTTTTTAAAATCTTCTACCTCTTGTTTACGGTCACTTTTTGAGCCACTATCATGCAAAATAAGAGCTGATGTAAGCGGGGTCGTATTAGTAAGAGTAGTTACCGCATACTTGGCGTTAAATATCTCATGAAGCTTTCTTGCTTGTTCCGAACTATCACAGACTACCATCGCCCCAATGGTTTTATCACCAAATTTGATTCTACTTTCAGAAAAATTCAGAATGATATAGTCGAGCATTGGCTCAACGAATCGCTCATGGGCATAGATATATTTTTTATCGGCTTTACCCTTCAATATCTCGATTTCTTTCATTGCTTGTACCAACTGAATCTTGTAAGTTGTTTCGATGTCTTCACGAATCAACTTTAAGGTGTAGCCATCAGCAATCGAAGAGTTGTAGTAATATTTATGAAAATAGTTACCAAAAGTAGCTTTTGAGCTTCTATCATCAGTAATTAAAGGTGTACCAGTAAGACCAATCAAAATAGCGTGTTTATCTGAATTGGTCAAGTTAGCTAAAAAACTACCTTTAGGGTCATAACTGCGGTGTACTTCATCCAAAAAATAAACTCTCTGGATATTGATATTGTAGTCAGTTGTTTTCAGTATAGTGGTTTCTTCCTTAAACTTTTGAATATTTACTACTGTTATTTCTCTCTGTCCTGTTTTATTGTGAATAGCTGTTTGTGTTCTAAAATCAGCAATCAGTTCTTCTTTAGAATTTACGGTATGAACAATTAATCCACGACTTTTAAACTCTCCGCTTGCTTGAGTAAGAAGGTCGAGTCTATCAACGATAAAATAAAATTTAGGTACAATGCCCTTTTGCTGATAATAATCGGTTAAGAAGTGTGTATTATAGAAAGCAAGAGCAGTTTTGCCACTACCTTGGGTGTGCCAAACAATACCTTTTCTGATACCTTTCTCCAGTTCGGTTTCAATTGCTTTGGTAGCGAAAAGTTGCGGGTAACGCATGATATGTTTTTCAAGCCCATGCTCCTCTCTAACGTATGCAATACCAAACTTCAGAAGAAATTGTAGTCTTTCTTTAGAGAATAGTGAGGTTATTGTTCGATTGGTAGATGTATTTGTTTCTTTGTTTGTAATAAATTCTGGCGAATGTTTAAGAGTAATCAAGTTATTATCTTTTAAGACAAAGTTTTCAATTGCTTCGTCTTCGGGGACTAGCAGTGTATTAAGGTCTAATTTCTGTTCTTCCCTAAAACAATTGAAAACCGTATCTTTAAATGAAGTCGTGGCATAGAAGGCTCCTTGAATTGGTACAATAGATTCTGTATCGTACTCCATGTTATTTGAAAACATCAATAATTGTGAGATATTGATAAATTTTCTAAACTTTTTATTTCTAAATCTTTCGTTGATTCTATTCTTCTCAGCTAAAATACCTTCTTTATTATTAGGCTTTTTCACCTCAATAAAAACCAACGGCATACCATTTATTAGTAGTGTTATATCAGGCCGAAATTCATCTTCACCATTCTTATAAGTCAGCTCTGTAACAACATTGAATGAATTATTATTAAAGTCTCTAAAATCAATTAATTTAATTCCAGAAGTAGATGTAAGTAGCCTATAAAATTCTTCGCCCAAATCTTCATTGTCTAATATCAATGATATTTTTTCGAGCAATCGCTTAATGTCCTTAGTTTCAACTTCAGGGTTTATATTAGCTATACTTTCTATGAAAATATCAGTAAAAATATTAGTGCTTTCATCTCTATTTGTATTTTATAGTGAGAGATATTGGTATCCTAATCTGCATAAATGGAGAATTGCAGGAATTTTTACACGGGTGTTTTCATTGTGAGCCATTTAGTCGTATGTGTTAGGTTGATTCGTTTTAGCAAAAATAGAATATTTATAGGACTATAAAGTATAAATTTTATAAAGTTATTGCTTACCCTCAGTTTATATGTGTTTAATAATTATATCACAAAAAGCTGAAAGTAATATTTAGCTATGAATCTATCTGTAAACTGCCGCCCCGCCCCCCCCTCTTTTATATTATAAAACTTGATTTTTCCTCCTTATTTTTTTGATTGATTTCGTGGAAAACCTGTGTACAATTCCTAAAAGAAATAAAAAAAAGTATAGCATCAATAATTTGAGTTATTTATCAATATTATATTTGATTGATTTAGGGTGGGTGTAAATAATTGATAATAAGTATTTTATGAGTTGAAAAAGGAGGTTTGGAATAGGTAAAACGGAGATTTGGAATAATTTAAGAGGTTTTAAAAAAGAGATTTGGAATAAATAAAACGGAGATTTGGAATAATTTGGGAGGCTACAAAACGGAGTTTAATTTTGTTTTCTCCGTTTTTGTTGATAAATTGCTTTTGCATTACAATTCTAACAAAAATACTAAAAAATTACTGTATTAACTATTGTATAATCTTGACAAAAACGGAGGTTTGGAATGTATGTGCAAAAATACTGGTTTTTGGGGGGCTTTCGGTTGTGATTCGGTTCTATTTCAGCTCAATTTCGAGTAAAAAGCTCAACTATTAAAACTGAAAACGGAGGTTTAGAATAAATAATTTTCAAAATAGTAATTAAAAAAACAAATTTATTTTATTCGCTATTAATATATTTATTATATGTATAGCGTTGCAATTTAAAGATTTACCTTTAAAAACGGAGGTTTGGAATAAGTAATTGAAAAATACTGACTTTTTGGGGTTTTCGGTTGTAATTCGGCTGTCTTTCGTTTCTATTTCGTGTGAAAGACGCAAAAGTAAAACCGCAAAACGGAGATTTAGAATAGATATACGTAGTATGTTTTACAATAAATATGTTTTGATATGAGTGATTTGAATCAAAGTGTAATTAGTTTTAGCAGAAAATCTGATAATTACCAACCTAACCCAATAACAGAAAGCCGACAAGAATTTAGTGAAATCGAGAAAAAAATTGTTGTTTATGTTATTAATCAGTTAGGACAAGTTGCTAAAGATTGGAAAGGGCAAAATATTAGCTTCCCGATTCCTTTTACCGAGCTAACAGGTACTAATCATGCCAAAATAAAGAAAACGGCAGAGTCTATCATAACTAAGAGGATAACATTACTTGATAAGGTGTCTTCATCTGATAATGAAACTTACTATCATCTAATAATCCCGTTTACTGAGGTTTTATTGAGAAAAATCAATGGGAAGGACTACCTACAAGTTGTGATGAATAGTTCCGTTGTCCCTTTTTTTATTGAGCTGGGCAAGCATTTTACAAAATACAGTTTAGATATAATGCTTTCGCTTGGTTCAATATATGCTCAACGTATGTACGAAATTATTATGTTACATGTAGGACGCAAACAACGTAAGTTTAATTACACCGTTGAGAAATTAAAATTTATGTTTAACTGCCCCGAGAGTTATACTTACAATGAGGTTAGAAGATGGGCTTTAGACGTAGCACAAAAAGAACTAAGAGAGAAAGCCAATATTATTTTTACATACGAGCCTTCTAAGAAAGAAGGAAAAAGAATAGTTGAGTTACAGTTTTATGTAAAAACAGAATTAGAGATTTCGCTCGAAGCAATTGCAAATGAAGCAGAGCAATTTGAAAGAGGAACCCCTATACAACAAAGAGATTGTATTATGAGGCTCCTGAATAATTACTCATTCACGAGAGAGCAACAAACGATAATAATGGGGGATAAAGAAAAATGGGCAATTTTTTTAAAGATTGATAGTGAAATTTATAATGGAGTTAGAAAAGATATAGATAACCCAACTGCTTATATTGCTAAAAGCCTTGGCTTTAATGTCAGTGCTAAGAAGAAAAGATAAAAAATGAGTTTTTAAAACTTGTTTTAGATAAAATTTGTACATTTGGAGAAATTTAAGAATTTATGATTTCAGCAGAAAAAATTATAAAATTTCTCCGACAAAAACCAGCTTTAAACCTTTCTCAAATTGAAAAGGAATCGGGCTTACCATCCAGAACACTGCATAAAGCATTTAGTGGCTCGTTAAAACTGAATGAAAAACACTGCCAGTTGATAGAACCAGTTTTACGAAATTACGGATATGCAGACGAGCTTTTTTCAAAAGCCAAAATTATATCAATCGTCAACCACAAGGGGGGAGTCGGTAAAACCACTACTACTATAAATCTTGGTAAAGCATTAGTAATTTCAGGTTTTAGAGTCTTATTGGTTGATTTTGATTCACAAGGAAATACTTCACAGTGTTGTGGCGTACACCAAGTAGATGTTCAAGTGATTGATGCTTTACTTGAAAAAGTAGATTTGCCAATTATACCACTCGATGAGAATTTATTTCTTGCTCCGTCAAATATTAAAATGGCTTATCGAGAACTTGAATTGATAAATTCGATAGGGAACGAAAAACGACTTAAAAATAGACTTCAAAAAATATCAGAAGAGTTTGATTTTATCATCATTGATTGTCCTCCAGCCCTAAATATTTTTACAACTAATGCGTTAGTTGCATCTGATTTGTGTATAATCCCTCTACAGCCAGAAGCATCAGCTCTTTATGGGGTAGATAGCTTATTCAACCGTATTTACGAGGTAAGAGAGGAATCTAACCCTTCATTAATTGTAAAAGGAATTCTTTTTACGATGGTAACAGAAAATACCTTGGTACATAAACAGATGATTGATTATGTAAAGAAAGAATATAAACATATACCAATTTTTAATGTATTGATTGAACGTGCTACAATTATTCAACAATCGCAGGTAGCTCAAAAAGATATTTTTACATATTCACCAAAGTCGCCTGTTGCACTACAATATGCTGAATTGGCAAAAGAGTTTTTCATAATCTAATTTAACTTGATAAGATGGCAAAAAACTTTATGGCTGCAATGGTAACTACCAAATCTTCGACACCACCAGCCTTGTATTCTCAAACAGAAAAAATAAAAAAAGAGATTAGTATTTTAGACAATCTCAAGAAATTTATTCCACCATTATCCGCCGAAGAACGTCAGCAGTTAGAACAGAATATTTTAGAATTTGGGTGTAAGGACTCGCTCACAATATGGGAAACCACAGAGGGGGTTATCTCTTCAGATTCTAAAACTCCAGATTTACCAAAATATATTTTAATAGATGGTCATAACAGATATGAAATCTGCCAGAAATATGGTATCGATTTTAAAATTCTAATTGTTGAGTTTGAAAATCTCGATAAGGTTTATGACTTTATGATAGACCATCAATTAGGAAGACGCAATTTATCGCCCGAGCAGATGTCATATTTGAGGGGTTTGAAGTATAATTCTTTGAAAAAAAATGAAGTTCAAAGAGATAGTAGTGGTAAGTTTTTATCGGATGAGAAGCCGAGTGGTCAAAGTGACCAGACGGCAATTTTAAGTGAGGTAAATCAAGAAAATTTACCGAGTGGTCAAAATGACCAGGCGGCGAAAAAACAGACGCTATCAGAGCAATTAGCTGAACAGTTTAATGTTGGAGAAAAGACGATTCGACGAGATGCTGCGTTTGCAAAAGGTCTTGAGATGTTACCGTCGGAGATTAAGAGTCAAGTTTTACAAGGAAAATCAATTCTGAATAAAGCTCAGATAATAGAGCTTAGTAAACTCAAAGATAAAAATGAGATTGAACTATTTATCAATAGACAGTCTAAAGAAAATGATTCTATTGTAGTTCAAACCGAAGATGATAATTTAAAAAAAGAAAAAGAACGTATTTCTATTCTCGTAAAATCTATTTCCAAACCCAAAGACTGCGATTTCTTAATAAAAGAGTTAAGAGAACTAAAGAATAAAATGAACTAATATGGGTATTATATCGTTATTAATACGTTTTAATATTGAAATAAAATACATAACCATGCCTACTTTAGATAGAAGTTCATTCAAATATAACGCTAAAGTTTTTGAAAAAACTTGTTTATATTGTGGTACCACTTATTTTGCTAATCGCTCCACAGCAAAGTATTGTAGCTCGACTTGTCGTGGCTATGCCAACCAAGCAAAAAATTTAAACGAAGCTGCACCATGGAATGAAGAAGACCGCACTGTGGATGCTTTACTTTCGCAAGTAGCGTACCTCAAAGGGCAATTGCAGCATTATATTAATGAGAATGAGCAATTGAAACTTTTATTGAAATCATAATGCTCCTAATAAATGACTTTTTAGAATAACGTATTTGGGTGTTGCTCGTTTCTAAAATGTTCTATTCGTGGTATTTTACCAACGTACAAACTTTGCAAGCATTGCCTCCTTCTCGTCGAAACCACCTACTATGGGACAATTAAACATTTAGGTGTAAGTTACGCCTAAATGTTTAGGAACACCCTTAAATGTTATAATTTCTATACTTTAGGCATATAATCGAATTTAGCGATACGCAATAAAGCTGCAATCAGTAATAAGATGTGTCCTTCATGATAATCTCCATAATCATAGAAACAATGTGCCACTTGGTTTCTCAAATTCATTCCACCCTCATTTAAGAATAAATAGTTGAATAGTAAAAAATCATCATCATTAAAATATTTATGTAAGTCTTCAAACTTTAAAATCTCATGTATTAGAGCTTCTTGCATTCCTTTTTCTTTTAGTACACTTGTAGCAATGCCATTCATCCTACAAAATGCTCTGAAGAGACCTTCAATTTTTAGAGTTAAACTATCAATACATAAAATGTAGCTTGCCTTGTAACCATCCTTTGTTTTAGATGCCTTAACCTGCATAAAAAATTCAACAATTGCTGGAGTAATAAGAGCTACCAACTGTAATGGCTCTTCACCTTCCTCATAATTGCTTTTTAGGTATTGCTTCCCAAGCCACGTCCTATCAGTCAGAAAAGTTAAAAAATTCTCAAATGTTAAATGCCCTAACCCAATGCCATCAATAATTATGTTGTGCAAATAAGGTAGAACACTGAGGTTCAAAAATATTTTGTAACTATTGTATAAGTTATCTTTATCAGGTTCTAATTTATTATTTACAATATTTTGATTAGTATCAAATCTAATCTGTACAGCATACTTCAAAAACTCCTCCTCTTGATAAATACCATTTTGCAAATGTTTTATTTTAGGAAATAAGAAGCCGCCAGCAATTATTGTATAAATTTCGTACGGGTGTTCTTTTAATATTCGAGCTGAATATTCTCTAATAAAATTATGATAGATTCGATATTCTTGTTGCCGTGTGTCATCAGGTGTGTATCTAATTTTTGATAGTTTTACATCTGGCTTTAATGTAGCATACATTTTTTCTACTTCTTTTCTTTTCTCAGTATTTGAGGCTCTTTGAAAAGCCTTTATAGCTTTAAAAAAATAATCTTGCTTTATCCAAAATCTATCAGTTTTTGTTTCTAATTCTGCCATCCTTAAATATGCAAGCCCTATTTCATTATACCATTTTTTTATATCTGATGATGTCTTTTGTGCAATTTTAACGGCTAATGGTAAATAATAATTTACCATTTGAAAATCTAAATCTACTGAATTGGCATCTTTTAGTAGTGATTCAAATACCTGTAAAGTATCTTTAAAATCTTCCACTTTGAAAATCTTGGGATATTCAAGCATTTTTTGTAAAATTTGAATTTTCACCCAAGACTCTATACGATTAGTTTTAAAAAGTAAGGTTTTAGTTACCTCTTTTAATGAGCTTGTATCCACTTTTATTTCTCCACTAAGACCTACTGCATTCTTAAATAATTCTAATATTTTGGAAGCAATCTCGTGGTATTCATTTCCATTACAAGCATCTATATAATGCTGAATGGCACTAAGGTAATTCTCAATAGCGATAATAGCATAAGTATTTTTCTTGATATAATTGGGGCTTCGCCAGAGTAGATGATTATATCTTGCTTTTACAAGTGGGTTTTGTGATTCTACAGCTCTTTCTATTATATAATCAGTTAGTTTATTATCAAATTGAGGTTGTTCAAGGGTGGGGGTGACTTTAGAGGAGAAGATTTGAGAAAAAATATTTCCTTCTTCAAAGTTGAAAAATATACAAGCCAATTCCCATTTAGCTTTTTGCTTTCCAGAAGTTGATTTTGTTTGACTACGAAAGGTTGCCCAAATATCTCTAAAATCCCACCTCCTATCCAAAGAAAAAGCATTATCATCAATCAAAGTATAAACATCTTTGATTGTTTTGACATCTCCTACATTTAGGTCTTTTGCTCTCAATTTTAATGTCTTTAGGTTTTTATTGATACGGAATTATATACTATCTGACATCCTTTATTTTTGTGGGTCTAATAGCTATTTTTTTGCTATATCTGGGTGTTCCTAAACATTTAGGCGTAAAGTTACATAAAACCTATGTAATTGATTTATTATCAATAGTTTATATTCAAAAAGATGCTTTAAAAAACGAGTTTTAAATTTAGATTTGTTACAAGAAAGTTATAAAATGAAAATTTTTAAACACTTTTTGAATAAAAATAAAGTCATTTTTATATGCAAATCCATCCTGTTTATACCAAACGTTCTTTTATTTTATACAAAACAAACAACCAAATTATTTGTATAAATTATTCATTTTTGTTGAAATATTAAAAAATGACTTTTAATGGCTTAACTTGTTGATTATAAGCATACTATGCCCTTACAATGTAGTTTTACGCCTAAATGTTTAATTGTACCCATCTAACTTCATACCAACGGCTTGTAATATTTGGTTTTTCTATACAAATAATTTCCATTGATTTTTTACGGAAAATTTCTACTGATTCCGAACAATCTTCGGAATAACAGAATATAATAATAAGTGGTAGCAGTAATATTAGCTTCATTGATTTTATAGACTATTTCAGCTACTATACTAACCATACTATAAAGTCATTCAAAAGAATAAAGGGTCTCTTTTAATTCGTTCATAATAAAAGCCTGTTTTCCTTAAAGGTTTTTCAATATCACTATGAAGATAAGAGGTAA
>JALOLV010000090.1 GCA_025455785.1 Spirosomataceae bacterium
GGGTAGAAAACCCGTTCTACCAATCTTTTTGTGTTTAAAAATTCATCAATAAACTTTTTTAATCATCAATTACTATGAAAAATTTTCAAGAAAGAATCAATGCAATCATTGCCGATTGGGCTTCAAATCCACGCTGGGAAGGTATCGAAAGACCCTATACCGCCGAAGACGTTGTTTCGTTGGCAGGGTCTTACGAAATCGAATATTCGATAGCTCGACGTGGAGCCGAGCGTCTTTGGAACTCCCTTCAAAGAGACCGTTGGGTTGCTGGTTTGGGGGCATTAACTGGCAACCAAGCCGTACAAGAAGTACAGGCTGGCATGAAGGCCATTTATCTTTCAGGGTGGCAAGTAGCCGCCGATGCCAATTTGGCAGGGCAGATGTATCCTGACCAAAGCCTTTATCCGGCAGACTCGGTGCCGAATGTTGTAAAAAAAATAAATAATTCGCTTTTGCGTGCCGACCAGATTCAGTGTCTTAAAAATGATGAAAACATTGACTGGTTGGTGCCGATTGTGGCCGATGCCGAAGCGGGTTTCGGTGGGAATCTCAATGCTTTTGAATTAATGAAAATGATGATTGAAGCGGGGGCTGCTGGGGTGCATTTTGAAGACCAGCTATCATCGGCAAAAAAATGTGGGCATTTGGGCGGAAAAGTGCTTGTACCGACCCAAGAGGCCATCAATAAGTTGGTTTCGGCTCGTTTGGCGGCTGATGTGATGGGCGTGCCAACGGTGGTGATTGCTCGCACCGATGCCGAAGCGGCCAATTTAATAACCTCTGACATCGACGAGCGTGACCAGCGATTCATCACTTCATCGACTCGTACGCAAGAGGGGTTTTTCTACGTAAAAAATGGTTTAGAACAGGGTATTGACCGTGGATTGAGCTACGCACCGTATGCTGATATGATTTGGATGGAAACCGGAAACCCAGACTTGGGGTTGGCTCGTGAATTTGCTCAGAGTATCAAAGAGAAATTTCCAGAAAAAATGTTGGCTTATAACTGTTCGCCGTCGTTCAATTGGGCAAAATTCATGAACGAAAAACAAATGGAGACTTTCAGAGAAGAATTGGCCGATATGGGTTATAAATTCCAGTTTATCACTTTGGCGGGTTTCCATGCTTTGAATACTTCGATGTTTGAATTATCTAAAGCTTATGTTGAGCGTGGAATGGCAGGATTCTCGCAATTGCAACAGCGAGAATTTGCCTTGCAGACAAGCGGATTTAAAGCTATAAAGCACCAAGCCTTTGTCGGTACGGGCTATTTTGATGCGGTTCAGTCGGTTGTAACAGCGGGTATGTCATCGACTACGGCCTTGAAGGGCTCGACCGAAGAAGAGCAATTTCATTAACCGTAAATAGAGTGTTGATTAGTTTAGGTTATCGTAGGACGTGCCGATTGGCACGTCTTTACATTTCTAATTTATACGGAAGGTAATCCGAAATATCAGCACCGTACTTGTGGAGTTCTCGCACGATGGTTGAACTAATCGGGGCGAGTTCGGGCGATGTAATCAAGAAAACGGTTTCGATGTCGTCATCCGAAAGGTGCCGATTTACTTGAGAAATCGTATTTTCATACTCAAAATCTGTTGTATTCCGTAGCCCTCTGATGATAAATTGGGCGTTATATTCGCTTGCGACTTTTGCCGTAAGGTTATCATAGTGAATCACCTTTATGCGTTCGTCGCCCTCAAATGCACTCTTGATGAGGCGGGTCATTTCTTCGAGCGAAAAATACCTTTTTTTCTGTGAATTTGTACCGATTCCGATGACAACTTCATCAAAAAGGCGAAGCCCACGCTCTACGATGTCGGCGTGTCCCTTGGTGAATGGGTCGAATGAACCCGGAAAAAATGCGATGCGTTTCATCAACCTTTTTTAGTTAGAGAGGATAAGTATCGTAAAGATTAAGTGAATTTTTTATTTTTCAAAATCAGTATAAATAAAAAGAGCTGAACAACGAGAAATAGCGGTGTTCGGGTAGCTCATCGAAATACTGGCTGAATTTTATTTTTGAAGGATTATTGGCAAAGGCTGTGTTACGGAGTGAATTGCAAAGTACGGTGTAGCTCTCTGAGAATGAGGTTATTTCGCCGTAGAAAATCACGGGGTGGTCGTTATGGAGCCCGAGTTCATTCATCACAAACAAGATGTGATAGACTAAATCTTGCGAGGTACGATAGGCAAAACGATTGCAGAACTGCAATTTACTGTCTTTTATATAAACGATTGAAACGTGGTTGTCCTCAAAAAAAAGGTGTAGCCCATTGGGGTCTTTTTCTTGTAAAATTCCCTCAATCCAAGTACTTAGAATGTGAATCGGAGTGATTTTTTTTGCTGGATACATTTCTTTAAACCAACCGATTAGCTCTTTCTCGACCCCAAAAACATTTACTGCCGATAGCCGATTGTGTTTGAAATCGTAAATGTTTTCTTTGTCAATCAAATATTTACCAGCCGCAAAACTTAGGTATTTCGAGGCGTCATCGGAGTTATAGAAATCTTCGGGGATAAACGTAAAATGCTGAGAGTTAACCGTTAGGCGGATGGTTCGCCAATAATTTGCTGCCAGAAATTGGTGTTCTTGATAAATTGTTTTGAGCGATTTAATCAACTGGTTTTCGGTCAGCAGCGAATACACCAAGTAGTCTTCGAGCCACATGACCACATTGTGTTGAGTATGGTAAACAGCAAATCTGAAACGGTCACGGCCAACCTCTATCATCAAATGGCTATCGGCGATTTGATTGGCATCGAATCGGTCATCTCTAATCTCAAAACTTGGTGATATACTAATACTCGTTGTCTCCATTCGCTCGCTACTGGGTGGTTTTTATAGTTTTATGCTCTCAATCACTTCTTTTACTCGGGTTGTCGAAATCCCGAAGATTTCGGCAATAAAGCTTTCGGCCATTCCTTTTTTGTGGAGTGCCAAAATAGCCTTGTTTTGTTCTTCGATTTTTCCTTCGATTTTACCTTCCATTCTTCCCTCCATCTTTCCTTCGATACGGCTGCGGTTTAATTCTCTCTGAAATGGTGTCATGGCGTATTCAGATATTTTCGGTGAAACTTTGTTAAATATATCTACAATCTCATCTAACTCTAACTTAGACGTATAATATATGTAAATAAACGTCGAATTTAGCCGATTCTGTTCCTCAATGTCATCACTAAAAATAACTTTTAGCTCATCAAAAATTACATTTAGGTAGTTTTTTATTCGGCTATATTTCAAAATCAATGTCGAGAGTGCCAAAAACTTATCTTTGAAACCAATAATCTTTACATTTGGCAATACCGACAAATCAATTAAATGATAATTGAAATCTGGAATGTAACGGAGATAAAAATCCTCGCTTTTTACGAAATAAGCCCCCATTGGTTGGTATTTCCACCTCGATTTACCATGATAAAAAATTATCGGTATAATGGTTGTTAGTTCTTTTTTCTGAGATTTATCTTTATCCCAAACTTCTATCAAATACTTTAATAATTGTAAATGTGGATACCTCTCTTGATAGCTTTTATGCTCTAATAACAAAACGATTTTTAAAGGTTTCTGACGCTTGGTTTCGACCGAATAAACTAAATCTGCAAAATTTTCGGATAAGTTTTCGTTAATATAAGACGAATTATCGAGTACCAACGAATCTAAATTTAAAGATTCTACTAAATCGGTAGGCAAAAGTTCATACGCCAATTCTCGCACCATCTGCGGTTGCGAAAAAATATCTTTAAAGTACTTATCGTGAATATTATCCATTTATAGTTGCGTCAGATATTTGTCCAGCGTGTAAATTTCGTCAAAAGATTTAATTAAATCCAAAAAACTGTGTTTTTCTTCGCTTTTTAGACTTTTTACTTCCGATATATCTAACCAACTGATACTCTCAATTATCTGATTTTGGGTTTCGGGGTCGATGCCAAGTCGAAGCTCGCCACTTACTCTGCCAACCTCAAAAAACAACTCCACGCCGTGCAACGGTGGTTTTACGTAATCATTGACAAAAAGTAAACGATTTACCGCAATTTCTAAGCCAGTTTCTTCTAAAAACTCTCGTTTGAGGGCTTCGACGGCACTTTCGTTTGGGTTAATTCCACCACCCGGTGGAGCATAAAATACTCCTGATTTGGTAATACTTTTGTGTTTGATGAGTAATATTCTGTTGTTTTCGATACAAACTCCGCAAACACGAACTCGTAGGCGATTTCCGTAAGTTGATAAGATTTCGTCAGTCATACCACAAAGATAACGAATTGCGGTACTGTCATTAAATAAATATTCAAGATTTGAGTTTTTTTCGATTAATTTTACAAAAAAGTACAATTCTGATTCATAAAAACGATTGATGAAATCTCAAGAATACGTTAATCCAGCTCAGTTATTCCAAAAGAAATTCCCTTTCGAGCCGACGCCCGGTCAGGCGGCTTTGTTCGAGAAAATGGGCAGTTTTATTGAAGAAGAAGAAAAATTCAGGAATACATTTTTGCTGAAAGGCTACGCTGGTACGGGTAAGACTACCTTTGTGAGTGCTTTGATAAAAGTCTTGAAAAACTATGGATATAAGTCGGTTTTGATGGCTCCGACGGGTCGTGCGGCTAAGGTGATGAGTACGTACTCGAAGAAAAAAGCACTGACAATCCATAAAAAAATTTATCGACAAGTCGAAGACGCTTACACGGGTGCGTTGCAGTTTCAACGGCAGAAGAATTACCACGAAGACACCGTTTTTATTGTGGATGAAGCCTCGATGATTTCGGATGATAGAGAGTTTGGGACCAATAGCGTCTTGCACGATTTGCTCGATTATGTCTTTGAGCAAGAAACCAATAAATTGGTTTTGATTGGTGACGAAGCCCAGCTTCCGCCCGTTGGCATGACCAAAAGCCCAGCTTTGGATGCCGAACACCTGCAAAGTCGGTATTATGCCGAGATAACCGAACACCGCCTGACCGAAGTCATGCGTCAAGAAGAAGGCTCGGGGATTTTGACTAACGCAACAGATTTACGGCAACAATTACTTGCCGAAACACCTGATATTAAGTTGATTACGAGAGGTTTTCGAGATTTTTATAAAATGACTGGTGAAAAACTCGAAGACGGGATTCGGTACGCTTACGATAAATACGGGCGTGAAAATACAATTATTATTACTCGGTCGAATAAAACGGCGGTGCTTTATAATCAATACATTAGAGGTAAGATTGATTATGCTGAAAACGAACTCGATGCGGGCGATATGCTGATGGTTGTCAAGAATAATTATTCGGTTTTAGACGAAGAATCGAAGGCAGGATTTATCGCCAATGGTGATTTTGTGGAGGTACTAAAAATCCGTCGTGAAGAAGAAATGCACGGTTTAAGATTCGCCAATGTGGTTTTGCGTTTGGTAGATTATCCAGACGAGCCATCATTTGAGACCCGAATCATTCTGAATACGTTACATTCCAATTCTCCCAGCCTTACTGCCGAAGAAAATAAAATGCTTTATGAAAATGTCTTGAAGGATTATTTTTGGGTAAAATCTAAGAAAGACCGCAACGAAATGCTCCGCAAAGACCAGTATCTCAATGCTTTGCAAGTAAAATTTGCCTATGCCCTGACCTGCCATAAATCGCAGGGTGGGCAGTGGGATGCCGTATTTATAGACCAAGGGTATCTGCCTGATGCTCAGGTAGATAACGATTTTATAAGGTGGCTTTATACGGCAATCACCCGTGGAGCAAAAGAGGTCTTTTTGTTGAATTTTAATTCTCAGTTTTTTGGGTAAAACCTAAATTTGTATTTTTAGGTAGAAATTAATCATGTTATGGGAGAAGCAGAATTGAGCTACAAGTATCATACGGTAGCCGAGTACATAGCATTAGAAGAAAATTCTAACGAAAAACATTATTATCGGAAAGGCAGGATAATTGCCGTTTCGGAGATTTTTGGCATGGCTGGCGGCAGACCAAACCACGCTTTGTTGCAATCGAATATCCAGAGAGGAATCGGGAATGCTCTATCTAAAACTAATAAACCCTGCTTGACTTATAGTAGCGATTTGCAGATTGCATTGAGCGATGATGAATATATTTATGCCGATGGCTCGGTGATTTGTGGTGGAATCGAATTTTATGAAGACAATTATTTAGCTGCTAAAAATCCGATTTTGATTATTGAGGTTTTGTCAGATTTTTCCGAAAAATACGATAGAGGAGATAAATTTAGAGAATACCGACAAATAAAGAGTTTCAGTGAGTACGTTTTGATTTCTCAGAATCAGGTTTGGGTAGAAGTCTATTTTAAGCCTGAGAGAATAGATTTTTGGCAGTATAAATCGTATCAAGGTCTTGATGAAGTTGTAAAATTGCAATCAATAGATTGTGAAGTACCGATGAATGAAATCTATTTAGGATGGATTGAACCCAATAGAAATGTCAAAAAAGCATAAAAATTTAAATAAATACATTCATCAAAAGGCATTTACATCGCCGGGTTCGTTGGTGTATGTAGGCAAGGAAGTTGCCGAGAGTAGTATCGTAAAACTGATTGAGTTCAACAGCGAATTTATTGTCGAAAAGCAGGTAAAACAAATGAATGATTGTAAGCCTGCACCATCAAAAGATTATGTTACGTGGCTCGATGTGGACGGAATCCACGAGACGCAGGTGATTGAAGCAATCGGCAAACATTACAATTTGCATCCGTTATTACTCGAAGATGTGCTGAATACCGAGCAGAAGCCTAAATTGGAGCATTTTGACGATAATAGTCTTTTTGTTGTTTTAAAAATGCTTCATTTTAGCAACGAAAGGGTCGAATTCGATACCGAACACGTCGGGTTAGTACTTGGGCAAGACTACGTTATTTCATTCCAAGAGATTCACAAAACCGATGTTTTTCAGCCGATTCATGAACGCCTCAAAACCTCAATCGGCAAAACTCGCAAAGGTAAAGCCGACTATTTGTTTTATTCGCTATTGGATTTAGTGGTAGATAATTATTATGTTTCTTTAGAAGAATTTGGCGATGTGCTTGAAGACTTAGAAATACAAATTATCGAAAATGCCCATTCAAATCAGCAAACCAGATTGTATCAGCTACGCCGTGAATTGATGCAACTTCGGAAGAGCATTTTGCCGATTCGAGATATTGTCGGGATGCTTATGCGAGAAGATTCTGGTCTCATTGGCAATCCTACACAGTTGTACCTGAGAGATGTCTATGACCACGTACTTCAGATAATTGAAACAGTTGAATCCTACCGTGATTTAATAGAAAATATCCAGAATATTTACCTGACGAGTATCAGCAATAAGATGAATTCGGTTATGAAAACCCTGACCGTTTTTACGGCAATCTTTATGCCACTGACATTTATTGCGGGGATATACGGAATGAATTTCGACAACATGCCCGAACTCAAACACCCGATGGGCTATTTTTATACACTCGGCTCAATGGCTGCCATTGCGATTGGTCTATGGATTTATTTTAAATGGAAAAAGTATGTTTAATATTGCCTTTCTTTCCACACGATTTTGGTTGGTAGTAGATAATTAACAAACTGCAAAAACCAAAAAACGTACATATAAACCGTGTAAATCGGAATATATTTAAACAACCGCACGAGCCGCATTTTAGGCAGGATTTTTAAGCATCCCACAAAATTTAAGGCCAAGTTAAATCCGAAAATACCAAGAGTGGTTTTCCAATCTAAAATGCTGATAATCAGTAAAATAGGTAATGCAAATGCTTGAATAAGAGCAGGGATAATCATTATTGACCTTGATTCTATACCACCCGTTACCCAGCGTTTGCGTTGTTCAAAATAATTTTTGGGAGGCTTTGTGAAAGCCATTATCGAAGGCTCAAAAATTTGTCTAAACTCAAAACCTTTATCAATGATTGCTTTAAAAATGGCGTAATCTTCTACAATCGAAAACCCGATTTTTTCGTAGCCGCCCACTGCCCAATAAGCCTCTGCCGATACTGCCATATTATTACCCATCCCCGTTGCTGGAATCTTATAATCGGCCAAGCGTTTGATGATATACAGTGCCGAGAGCCACTCCAAAGCCTGACAAGCCTCAAACCAAGTATTACCCTTGACAATCGTAACACCCGTAACAACCCCAACCGAGTTCCCCTCAAAATACTTTAACATTGTCTGGACCCAATCGGGTGGTAGCTCAATATCAGCATCGGTATAAAAATAGTAATCACCCTTTGCGTGGTGTGCCAATTGAGCCAAAACATTTGCTTTTCCTTTGAGAACCCCTCCCTTGCCCTCCCCCGAAGGAGAGGGTGAATTTGATGTAATATTAACTAATTGATAGTGAGGCTTTTCTGTGATAAAGTTGCGAATAATTGATTCAGTTTTATCGGTCGAGTTATCATTCCCAATCAATATTTGGAGGCAATCTTTTGGGTAACTCAATCGTTCGATTGAATTTAATAAATCAATGATATTATGCTCTTCGTTTCGGGCAGCGACCAACACCGAAACCAAAGGTTTGTTGTTTTCTATATTCATAAACCTTTAAATTGATAGCCCTTTTCGGCAAAATGCTCCAGAAATTTGGGCAAGGCAAACATCATATTTTTTGAAGCCTTGATACTATCATGGAAAACCACGATTGAGCCGCCCTCGGTGTATTGAATCGTTTTGCGTAAACACTTTTCGGGCGAAATATCCATTGAGAAATCACCACTCAAAACATCCCACATAACTATCTGATAATCAGGTAATAATACTTTTGCTTGACTTTTTTTTATTCTTCCGTATGGCGGACGGAAAAGGAGTTTTTGAGCTTCTTGTTTCTTGACTCTTGTATCTTGTTTCTCCAAAACCAATTGACATTTTTGAGTATTTTCAAGATATAAATCGTCGTCAGTCTCCCAGCCTTTGAGGTGATTAAATGTGTGATTGCCAACCGAGTGTTTTTGCTCAATTATCTTATCAAAAACCCAATCGTTTTTCTGAATATTATCGCCGATACAAAAGAATGTAGCTTTGGCATCGAACCGTTGTAAGGTTTCTAATACAAACTCAGTAATCTCTGGAATCGGGCCATCATCAAAAGTTAGGTAAATTGTATTTTTCTCAGATTTTCGCCAAACGAAATCGGAGTAAAATGCCCGCATCAAGAAATTAGTTTTGTATAAAAACATAGTACCTTTATTTCAATTTTCGACCTTTCCATTCGTAGCCATCACCTTGTGCAATTAAGCCAAAGAAACTCACATAAAACGGATAAATAACTTGAACAATCGGGATGATTGGGATTAACGATTTTTTATGTAAAAATTTGAGAATTAAGCTCAAAAAAATAAATTCTGCTGAGAATTTGATGGCAAGGAATACCAAAAATAATCTTAGCGATAAATCTCCAAAGAAATACCAACCGCTTACCAAAATCACCGAGAAATTTGCCAAAAATACAAAAACTGCCAACGCTGAAACCGACTTGTTTTGGTAGTGTTTCCACTTGCTTGCCCAGCGTTTGCGTTGTAAATAAAATGATTTAAAACTATGGTGTGCGTAGGTTTCAACAATACTTTTTTGAGATTTCAAAAATTGTACTTTATCGGGGTATTTTGCCGCAATTTTGTGCATTAAAAACTCATCATCGCCCGAGGCAAGATTTTCATTGCCACTAAATCCACCCACCTCAAAAAAGACATCTTTTCGGTAGCTAATGTTTGCTCCGTTGCACATATTCGGTTTCTGAATCGCCATTGCACACGCCCCCGAACCCACCAACGAGGCAAATTCGATTATTTGAACCGAATCAGAGAGGCGAGATTTATCGAAAAAGGTAACGAACGAACTAATCAAA
>JALOLV010000475.1 GCA_025455785.1 Spirosomataceae bacterium
GAATGAAAATATCGCTACAAAAGTGCAGACACAAACCGAAAAGATTGAGAAATTAGTAGAAAAGAAATGGGAAGAAATCGGCAAAAATCCTGAGAAATACGCAGCCGTTTTTAATTCTAATCTTAATGAAGACAAATCGGGTTTCTTTGGTGAAGTAATGGTCGATTTCAAGATTGGAATGTATAAGTTTTCTGAAGAGTTTAAATTTCAGATTCTAAGTGTGATTCAAAGTATTTTGCTTTGTCTGATGCAAATTGCCGAATGTTGCTTACTACTCATTTCAATTGGATTTAGAATTGTCCTTCGCATCGGGTTCCCAATTACAGTAGCTCTCTCAATTTTCCCAGGTTTTACATCTTCATTGGCTTATTGGTTTGGAAAATACATCAATTTTGCTTTGTTGCCCGCAGTTGCGGCCATGTATAGCTCTATCGCATTTAATCTTTGTGATGCTTACATCAGCAGCTATGATGTAGAATCTGCAATGGCAACGATGGGTGTAGAAACCCAACAGCCCGAATTTTTAGGTTTGGCATTTATCGGGCTTTTGTTTTTGTCCCTCATTGGTTACATCCAAGTGCCGTCAATGACAGCCATGCTAATCAATGTTGGTGGCGTTGGAACAATCGTGCAAGGTGCAACCCGTACTATTCAAAATACTGGAAAAGTAACAACAAATGCCATCACAAAAAGTACAGAATCAAGCAGTAGTAAATCTATTCAAAGTGTAAACAGACAATGAATAATTATTTCAAAAATAACCTCTTTGAAGCCTATCGGCTTTTAGTCGGTGTTTGTATTGGCATCGTCTTAATTGCTACAAGTCTTACAACCTATATTTTGTATTCATCTTACCAAAACTATACTCAAAATACTAAAAATACCTTTGTTTTTAGCGAAAATGGGGCATCAATCCACATCTTTTCAAGAAAGTAAAAAATCAATATGGAAGAATTATTCAAGCTAAACGCACATTTTAGGCGAGTAAAATTAATTACTATTATCGCACTAATTAGTTTATCAGTTGTTTCACTGACAGCCTTGTTTTTGTCGTATAAGCACTCAAAAGAATTTTCTAAGCGAATCTATATCATCAATAAAAACGAACATTTCGAGGCAATTGCTGGCAATTTTCAAACCAACCGACCCGTAGAAATCAATTATCATGTAAGCCGTTTTCACGAGTTGTTTTTTACAGTTGTTCCCGATGCAAAGGAAATTGAAACCAATACCGCAAAGGCCTTTTATTTATGCGATGAATCGGCCAAAAACCTTTATGATGATTTAAAAGAAAGAGGTTTTTACAATGACATGATTCAAGGAAATGTAATCCAAAAAGTGAAAATAGATTCTGTTGTTGTCAATACAAAAGAGTATCCGTATCAGGCAACTTGCTATTCAATAGTAACCCAAACAAGGGCTACTTCTGAATCTGAAAAAAGTCTTACAACGACTTGTATTTTGGAAGATGTGCCACGGAGTCTTCGTAGTCCGAACGGTTTATTTATGAGAAATTTCCGAGTAATCGAAAGCAAGGTTATCCATGAAAAATAAACCTGTTCGGCAGTACGAATTAGAGCAACTTGGGGAAAAGCTAAACGAATTTTTTGCCAATTGTACTTCAAAAATTGCCAAAAAACTAAATCTGATGTTTCAGAAAAACCGCAAAAAGGCCATTTATCTGCTGATTTTGTTCGGAATCATCCTTTTATCAATCAATATTCTTTCATTTTATTACTTCTAATTCATGGAAAACCACGTGAACGTTCCCTTACCGCACGAACAAAGCGTAAGGAAAATAGGCAATAAACAATATGCCTTAGTTATTATTGGTGGACTCATACTTTTTGCTTCGGGCTTAATTATGTACTCTTTTGGGGTATTTAGTAAAAAAGAAGAGCCACAAAAAACAGATTCCTTATCTGAACTCACACCGCCTAAATCTAAGAACACCAAACTTGAAGATGATAAGTACAAAAGCGGTAGTTCAGAATCAAAGTTGAGTTCGTATGGTGGCGGAACGGAGGAATTAACAACTATTACGGGTAAAGAACCAAGTTACCCAAAAGAAAGTAACGAACAATTGACAGAAGACGATTTTCAAGAAGTGAAAAATCCTAAAAGGTCATCGTCAAGCAATAGAAATATTCCAAAAACCGAAGGACAGCGGAAAAAGGAAAGGTTGAACCAAGATTTTCAAGTCAGACAGCAACAAGAGCAGACCCGACAACGGTATTTAGCAAACCCCGAAATGCCAATTTATCGGAAAACTAAGCAAGAATTAGAAGACGAACGTTTGGAGCGAGAAGAAAAAGAAATGAATAATCGCACAGCTCAGTTGGTATTATCAAATCTTGAAAAAGTAAATCAAAGCCCAACACAATCTCCAAATATTAGCAGTCCGATTGTAAAAAGCGTTGAAGCTCCAACCAAGCCCAAGAAGCAAATACAAAATGATGATGAAATTATCCTTCACCCCGAAACATCGACCAATACAATCGGTATGAAATGGAAGAAAGTAGGCTTTTATGGCTTTTCTAATACAGATAAAAGCAAGTTTTTTACCAATAATGATGAGCAATAACGGTTCAAGATGGTGCAATTCTAAAACTTCGACTTTTACAAAATGTCGTTTTACAAACTAATGACCAAAAGATAACGCTTCCAAACGGTACGCTCATATCGGGTACTTGTAGAGTTGCCGAAGAGCGAGTTTTTATAACGATTTCTGCACTCCGACTTGATAAAGCTATTTACCCTTTATCGTTCGCTGTCTTCGATTTAGATGGTCAACAAGGTTTGTATGTGCCAAATCTCAAAGAAAAAAACGTGCTATCGAGAGAATTGACCGATGCCGCCACCCGACCATTCAATGGCACGAGCGTTTTTGTACCCGATGGCTCAATTCAAAAACAAGTAGGTACTCAAATTGCTCTCCAATCCACCCAAAGTTTGATGCAAGGTGCAAAAGGATATTTCAGAAGTAAAATCCAGTCGCCCAAAGTTACCATCAAGCCCAACTATAAAGTTTTACTCAAATCGGTCAATGTATCAAATTTCAATAATCCATCAAATGAAGAATAATTCTATCGAAAAACT
>JALOLV010000476.1 GCA_025455785.1 Spirosomataceae bacterium
AGTTACGCCCAGTACACCAGCCACGGCTGTATAATTGAGGTCGTGTCCTGCCAAGTTTTTATAAGGACCAGTTTGCCCGTAGCCCGTTATCGAAACGTATATTATTTTAGGATTCACATCTTTAGCGGCTTCGTAGCCAATTCCGATTTTATCGAGGAAATTTGGGCGAAATTGTTCAACTACAACATCGGCAGCCTTGACCAATTCAAAAAACTGAGCCTTGCCTTCGTCGGAGTTTAAATCAATCGTAACACTGAGTTTTGAGCGATTGAACGAAAGGTAATTCAGCGATTCGCCGTTCCGAAATGGCGGAAACATCCTGACATAATCGGGTTGCTTGGGGTCTTCGATTTTGATTACCTCGGCACCCATATCTGCCATGAGCATTGTTCCCAACGGTCCGGGTAGTAGTCGGGTTAAATCCAAAATTCGGATTCCTGTTTTCCGTTTTTGATAATAACGTAGGTCGGGATGGCTTCTACCTGAAAGATTCCCGAAATATTGTCATTTTTTTCGGCATCAATTTTCAGAAGTTTGATTGCTTTGTTTTCATCAGCGATTTTATTCAGAATCGGATTCATTTTTTTACAAGGCCCACACCATTCGGCAAAGAAATCTATAAAAACTACTTGATTTGATTTCACAATTTGGTCGAGGTTATCCATCGTCATGGCGGCTATTGGTCGGGTCGAGGCCATTGAAGAAACGTAAGGCTTGCTCGAAGACGTCCATTTGGCAAAACCGCCCGCCATGTCATAGACTTGTTTGTAGCCTAAATCTTTTAAAAAAACGCTGGCATCGGCACTTCGGCGACCCGAATAACAATACAAAAAAACGGGTTTCGATTTATCCAATTTAGTTTTGACCAATGTCTCAAAGTTTTCATCATTGAAATCAATGTTTTGAGATTTCCGTAAATGTCCTCGTAAATATTCGTCGGCTGTGCGTACATCTATCAATTGTGCATTGGGAGTTTCTTGGAGTTTTTTCTCAAAATCATTTATCGAAAGGCTCGTATTTTGAGCAAAAGCGGTAAATCTTAAGATTAGAAAGCAAAATGTAAGGTATTTTTTCATTGGATTTTTGAATTATGAACGAATAATACATTTCAAAAATTATTCCAATCTTTATAACTTATGCTTGCTCATATAGGTAAGATACTTCACAATTTCTGCCGATTCTTCGGGTTTGATACCCAAATTTGGCATCTTTACCTCGTTTCGGTACGAAGCAGGATTAACGATGAATGCTTGTAAATCAGCGGTCTTCCAGTATTCGGTTACGCTTTTGGGATAATTGAGTTCGGGACCCATATTACCCCCGATTTTATTGATGGCATGGCAAGTTTGGCAGCGATTTTTGAATAATGTATAACCCACCATTGCCGATTCATCTTTTGGACGCAGGGCCGCATCGTTTTCGTGGAGCGGAGCAAAATGTACCTTTACCAAATTGTAAGGTTTTTGGTACTCGTTGCTTTGGTGGTGCTGAGAATTTGTGTAAACCAAATAAAATGGTGCTGCTTTCATTTCGTGTCCGTCTTTCATGATTTGCTCCCAATCGCTACCTTTCGGTGCATCGGCATCACTTATGGCCAAAAAAGACTCCGAATCAAGCAGTCTATTGAGTGGCATTTCGGGTTTGTATCCGTCTTCGCATTCAAAGATAATCTTTGTTTCGGCAGGATTCAGGTTTTCAACAGATGAATACTTATAAAGAATATCTTTAAAAAGCACGGCATTGAAACGCTTATCTTTGTGATAAACAGGGTCGTTTTTTATCTCAACGATTTGTGTTTTGCCTAATAGCTTTTGGTCTTTTAAGGCTACCAAGTCAATGTCAAGGGTATCCACCGAGGTAATCTGCTCAATTTTGGTTGTATCTGTTGAGGTGGTGGTTTCTTTTTTAGAAGATTGACAATTCAATAATAGTAAAGCGATTGGTAAATAGAGGTATTTCATCAGGGTTTTAGTTTTTCATTACCAAATATACGCCACCCACAATTAATAATGCACCCAAAACCCGCCAAAAATTTATCTGATGGATATTGAACCCAAGAAAACCGTAATGGTCGAGAACCATTGCAGTGATAAGCTGTCCGCCAACAATCAAGGCAGTCATATTTGCCGAGCCTACTTTATCAATTGTCATAATGACGGTTGTAACAAAAAATACCCCAAAGAATCCGCCGGTCCATTTCCACCATTCCATAGATTTGAGTGTTGAGAATGAGGGCAACGCATTTTTATTAAATATCGGGAAAATAATGAGAATCGTAATGAAACCTACCGTAAATGAGATAACCGCTGCAAAAAGTGGGTTATTAATGCTCTTACGGAGTTGGGAATTTACACCAGATTGAAGTGCTGTGCCTACACCACACAGAATAGCCAATAGATAAAGTATCCAATTCATCAGAAATAAGGTTTATTGAAATAATCATTTTTTTGGGGTAATAGTTTCAGTTGAATAGGATTGATTCTGACACAACCTTTTATGCTTATTTTATCATTTTATGTGCTTGATTTAGCTTAGAATCAAATAATTATCTCTTATTGTGGAGTTTTAAATAAAACAAAAGTAAATTTGGATTCCTATTCAATCAAATCCAAATAAATCATGGACAGAAGAAGTGCATTACAGAGTCTTTCGCTAACATTGGGCGGCCTTATCACTCTGCCCGCTTGGGCAAATGGCTGGACAGCCGAAAATATGCCAAAACAGTTTTTTTTGAATAATTATCAAGAGGGTATCTTGGCAGAAGCAGTAGAGACTATCATCCCGAAGACCGTAATGATTGCCGATTGCTACGAAAAAACCGACCAAGCCAATTTTGCCAAAGGACTCGAAACGGTAGATTCGACTGCAAAAACGATGTTTAATAAGAGTTTTACGGCGGCATCGCCTGCAGAGCGTTTGCAGACACTACAAGCCATCGAAAAATCAGAAGATGCCAACACAAAGAAATTCTTTGGTACGCTCCGCCGCCTGACGATTCAGGGTTACACCAATTCGGAATACTACATGACCAATGTCTCAAAGTTTGAATTTGCTCCGGGGCGATATTTGGGATGTGTAGATGTCAAAAAATAGATTTTGGGATTGATACTCAAAACACTAAAACTTAAAACTCAAAATGTCGAACATTAATATAGATATTCAGAAAAAAAACACTTTCGATGCCATCGTGATTGGGTCGGGTATTAGCGGAGGATGGGCAGCTAAAGAATTAACCGAAAAAGGACTCAAAACGCTCGTTTTGGAGCGTGGGCGTGATGTCCGCCACATTGTGGATTACCCAACAACCATGACCCAGCCGTGGGAATTTGAACACCGTGGACAATTGCCTTTGGATATTCGGAAAGAAAACCCAATCGTGGGCAAATGCTACGCTTTTTATGAAGGTACTCAGCAATTTTTTGTAAAAGACAAAGAGCATCCGTATATTCAGGAAAAGCCTTTCGACTGGATTCGTGGCTACCAAGTAGGCGGAAAATCATTGCTTTGGGCAAGACAAACGCAGCGTTGGAG
>JALOLV010000477.1 GCA_025455785.1 Spirosomataceae bacterium
ATTTTCTGATTAAAATGCAATTCTCGAAGGTTTTTAGACGAAACACAAATCATGCTGTCAGAGCTAATTTAGATTCAAAAACCGCAATCGATATTTGGTATTATTCGCCTGCATTTATACAGAAAAATTTACCGAATAACCTTAAAGTGAGTCATTTACAACCTATCGGATTTTTTATACCGCCATCATACCTCAATAGCTTGATAGATAAACGGCCTCGATTTTTAGGTTTTCTAAAAAAGCTTGAAAATTGGGCGATAAAAATTCCTTTTTTTGCAAATTTTTCAGACCATTTTTTAATTGAAATCAGCCGAGAATCATAAGATAATTTTGACTCATGCCTATTTTCTGCATGAAGACCCAAAGGAGCAGCAAATCATGAAGCCGTATCCTCCTCTGGGTATTCTTTATGTTTCTGGTTTTTTAGAAGAAAAAGGTATCGAACACAGTGTTTTTGATACAACATTCTCGACTAAAACCCAATTTTACGAACATATGCTGACCGAAAAGCCTGACTTTTTGGCTATTTACATCAATTTGATGACCAAACAAAACGTTCTGGAAATCATTGAGTTCGTAAAAAAAACACCAGCGTTGTCGCATACAAAAATCATTTTGGGTGGCCCCGATGTTAGGTATAATGCCGAAAATCTTTTGAATTTTGGGGCCGATGTTTTGGTCATTGGCGAAGGCGAAGAAACATTTTTTGAGGTAATCTCTCAAAAACCTATCCACGAAATTGAAGGCGTAGCTTACAAAAATACCGAAGAAAAAATTGTAATCAATCCAGAACGCAACCTAAAAAAGAATATTGACGAATTGCCGGTTCCGAACCGAAAGAAAATCGACCTAAATAAGTACTTAGAAACTTGGAAAACACACCATCGGGCAAGCTCGCTGACTATCAGCACTATGCGTGGTTGCCCCTATACTTGTAGGTGGTGTAGCCGAGCGGTGTATGGTTTGAGTTACAGACGGAGGTCGCCCGAAAAAGTGGTTGAAGAAATCGTAGAGCTACAAAAAAACTACCGTTTCGACCACATTTGGTTTGTAGATGATGTATTTACGATTTCTCATAAATGGCTCGAAAGGTTTGCAGAAGTGCTTGATAGACAGTCGGTTAGTGTTTCTTATGAGTGTATTACGAGGGCCGACAGAATGAACGAAGAAGTGATTGGATTGCTAAAAAAAACGGGCTGTTTTAGGGTTTGGATTGGGGCAGAGAGTGGTTCGCAACGTGTCATTGACTTGATGGACAGGCGGGTAAAAGTTTCTCAAGTACAAGAGATGATTAACCTAAGCCAAAAAGTTGGTATTGAGGCAGGAACCTTTATAATGTTGGGATACCCCAACGAAACCGAGCAAGACATCAAAGAAACGCTGACTCATCTAAAAAAATCGAACCCAATACATTTTACAATTACGATTACGTACCCAATCAGAGGCACCGAACTTTACGAAGAAGTTGAGGCAAATAGTACCGTTGCTGATTTATACTGGGGAGCTTCAACCGACCGAGACATTGACTTCAAACGAGCTTATTCTCGTCGGTATTATCAATATGCGATTCAATGGATTGTCAATGAAATGAGTTTTTTTCAACGAAAAACAAAAAAACTAAGCAGAATCGAGAGTTCAAAAGCAAAATTGAGAGCAATTAAAGCCCGAATTGGGATGTTTCTAAACAAATGAGCCAAAGCAAAGTCATCTTATTTAATCCGAGAAGTGCCAATTCAAAATACCGAATCCCGAATTCGATATTGCAAGTGGGAGCGGCGATTCATGGACTTTTTGAATACGTTTTTGTTGACGGAAATCTTGAACAAAATGCTTGGCAAACCATCGAAAAGTACTTACAAACAGGCGATTATAAATATTTTGGCTGTACCGTAATGCCTGGCCCGCAACTTAAAGAAGCCATTCCGTTTACAAAGCAAATAAAAGAGAGGTATCCATCGGTAACAACCGTCTGGGGAGGCTATTTTGCATCGAACCAATACCAAGTTTGTATCGAATCAGGGTTTGTGGATTACATCATAAATGGGGTTGGCGATAAGGCCTTTCCTGAACTTTTAGAGGTATTAGAAATTAAAGATTTTGAACGTGTTTCATCAATTAAAAATCTGATATTCAGGAATTTAGATGGTAAGATTATCAAAACCCCTAAAGAAGACCTGCTCGACCAAGATTCGCTCAGACCGCTTCCGTACCAATTCTTAAATTCATTTTATCCACTCGAAAAATATTTGGGCAAAACCTACTTGGGCATGAAGACATTCTCGTATCATTCGAGTTTTGGTTGCCCTTTTACTTGTTCGTTTTGTGCGGTTGTGCCAATCTATGAAGCTCGATGGAAAGGCAAATCGGCGGCTAAAATCATGGAAGATGTGCTTTATTTCAAAGAAAAATACAACATAGACGCCATTGAGTTCCATGATAATAACTTTTTTACATCTCGCAAACGGGTTGTTGAGTTTTCGGAATTAATGCTCGGCAAAGGAATAAGTTGGTGGGGCGAAGGCAGGATTGATACAATAGATAAATACACCGATGCCGATTTAG
>JALOLV010000091.1 GCA_025455785.1 Spirosomataceae bacterium
TTAGTAAATATCCAGATTCCGATGAATTATTTAGACCATTATCTAAAAAAAGGTTCTATCAGAGTGTATAAAAATAGCAGTACAACGCCTTTGGACGTTGTAAGTTACGACAACGCTGTTGTTCAATATGACTTTTCAAGCGGAAATTATACATCTGATAGGGTTGTTGGCGTAAGGCGAATCATACTCGAAAATATTTACAAGCTCAACACAAATGACATTTTATCATTCAAAATGGAAGTCCCAGCTTTTCAAAGTATCACTATCCGTCCGAGAATATTCATTTATGCCGTAAATTAGAAAAACATGAAAAAAATAGTTTTAACAGTCATTTTACTATGGGTGGTAGAGAACATTGCTTTCGCCCAAACCTTCACCGCCGAAACTGGCTATTTGTATTTGGGTGAAAAAGAAACTGAACTCAGTGGTGGTATGGAAATTTTATCTGGAATCATCAAAAAGAATGATAAAATTGATATTTATGCACCTACTGGACGAAAATTTACAGCAACAATTGTAAAAATTTCGGGCAAAGACAATTCAGAGGTTAATCAAATAAAAGCGGGAGAAAATGGTTATTTTGACTTTAGATTTACCGAAAACCCTTCAAAAGGAAATGATTACGTAACAAAAGGTTACAAGGTTTATCCTGCTGGCTTTCAAGTAAATACGGGTTCGATAAAAGCCGAGGCCGATGCGAAACTCTCGGCAAGTGTCAATTTCAAATCTACGCTTGATGGTAAACCATTCCGAGGCAAGGTTACTTACAAAGGGGCGTCTCTTTGGCGAAAAGGCGTAAAAAACTTTGCATACGACAAACCGTATCTACAGCTACAATTTGCCAGTGTCGATGTCCCCGATACTCGGAGTCTGACGATTCAGGTATTTAATCCAAAAGAAACTCCTGCAAAGTATTCATCAAAAGATATGGAGGTCAATTTCTCTGGAACAATTGACGGAAATACGGCCAATACCACAATTTTTGGCTTTGTTAATGGCAAGGCTACCCCAAACTTTACACTCGAAATTGCGAAATGGCAGTCTTCGGGCAATAAAGCAATAATTTCGGGCAAAATAAATGGCGATTTACCCGAAGTCAAAATCTTGGGTCGCTCTACCAAAGTTAACCGTTTTGAGAATGGCGTTTTTGAAAATATTGAAGTAGAGATATTCAACGAACAAGCCGATTTGAAAGAAATGATGAAAAAAGCAGGCGGTGGCGGATTGCTAAAAAATTGAAAAAATTGGTCATAAACTGTGTAGTGCGGTTTACTAAAATCACGATGATTTTAAGAAATCGTACTGCACTTTTGGTTTGTTTATGATTTTTTGACTAATTTTCAATTTCTACGTTACCATGGATACTGTAAAATGCTGACTGCCATATTAATAGATGACGAAAAAGGGTGCTTAGATACACTCGAAATCGAACTGGGTGCTTATTGCCCCGATGTGAGAGTTCTTGCTAAATGCCAATCGGCCGAAAAAGCCCTCGAAATCTTGCAAACGATAAATCCAGATATGATTTTTCTGGATATTTCGATGCCTCAAATGAATGGTTTCGATTTTTTATTGAAGATACCCAAAATCAACTTTGAAGTCATATTTTGCACTGCTTATGATGCGTTTGCTCTCACGGCGTTTGATTTCTGTGCGATTGATTATTTGCTAAAACCCGTTTCTAAAGAGAAACTTATCCGTGCCGTGGATAAGGTACGAGCCAAACAAAACAAACAAGTTGATTTACAGAGCCTTGAGCTACTCTTGGCCAATATGCGTGGCGGAATGCACACCCTTCCAAACATCGCAGTACCAACTCCCGAAGGTCTCGAATTTGTGGCCGTAAATGAGATTTTATATGCCGAGGCCGATGGTAATTATTCGAGAATTTATCTGGCAAATAAAGAGAAAATCCTGATTTCTAAGACTTTAAAAGACCTCGAAGGCTTGCTTTCAAATCACCCATTTGTCAGAATCCATCAATCAAATTTGGTAAACTTGAGCCATATCAAAAAATATGTAAAAGGCGAGGGCGGTTACGTTGTGATGAATAACGGCGTTTCGTTGCAGGTTTCGAGGGCCAATCGGATGAAATTGATGGAATTGGTCAGATAAACTTTGGGCTACCAACCCTAACTCAGCACATCTCGAAAATCGCTCGTTTTGAATAAACTATTTTACATATTTGCTGCTGTACTTTTCAGTTTTTTTAGTTTTGGACAAACGCCCACGACAATTGTGTTATCTCCAAAACTGAACTACGAAGGAAGACTGAATTGTACTTCGCAAACGCTGATTTACGTGGATTCGTTGAGCAAAAAGACGATTCAAGAAGCCAATCGGCAACGTTTTTTGCCACTTACCGATTTAAAATTCGACCAATTTTCTTTTCAGTACTTTAAATATACTTTTTGGCTTAAACTTTCGCTCGAAAATCCGTCATCTGATTCAATCAAAGTCTTGTTTGATGTAAGTACTCACAAACGAATTGAAGTTTATGAGGTTGTAGATTCGGCAAATTTTAAATTACTCAATTGGACATCGGATGATTTATTGGTTTCTCAACGCCAATACCCTTACGACGAAAAGTACGTACCATTGAGTTTTACACCCAAAAAAAGATACGATTTACTCATAAAAATCACTGAGCACCCACAATTATTCTTTAAGCTACAACCTCAATTGTTGAGCTACGGCAACGAATACCAAGATAAAGTTAGGGCATTTTACGACGAATATTTCACCTTAGTTTTTGATGGATTTTATGTTTCGGTTTTGCTTTTTGTAGTGCTTTTTGCCTTGATTTTTTACGCTATCGACCGCCGAATCTACTATTTGTATTATGCAGGATACGTCGGTTCGATATTGATTTTTAGCCTTTGGGGAATCGAACATTCGCCCTACATTGAGGTTTTTCATAGTTTTATTCCGTTTCTAAAATTTTCTGGAAACAATAACACCTACGTACTCATTGCCAATATTTTTTATGGTTCGTTTTTGCTTACTTTTCTGAACCTCGAAAAACGAAATCCTAAATTTGCAAGATTATTAATCAGGTTCAGAATCTTGATTTTTATCGTTTGGGTTGTCGATACAATCGTCAATTTTATTCTTAAAAATCATACACTTGGCGGTTTTGTTTGGCTTATCACCCAGCCTCTGGTTGTTGTGATGAGTTTTATGGTTTTATTTCAATTATTTAAACTAAAAAATAAACTATCGAGATACATCAAATTTGGTACAACGGCTCTCTGTATTGGGGTGGTTTTGGGTTTTGGCGAACAACTTTTACAACTCAAACCGACCGATATGGTTATTATGCGGTTTACGCCGAGTATTCCATTCAATGTCGGAGTTTTGATTGAGATTTTCTTTTTTTCGCTGGCAATTGGCTTCAAAACTTGGCAGGTTCAGCGAGAAAAAAGTAATTTGCTCAAAGCCATGCGGGAGTCCGAACTCCGAACGGTTCGTTCCCAAATCAATCCTCATTTTGTGTTTAATAGTTTAAATTCGATTAAGAGTTTTATCCTCACCAATCGCCCACTTGATGCCTCCGAGTATCTTACCGATTTTTCTTCATTAATGCGGTCGATTCTACAACATTCAAAAGAGAAACTCATTAGCCTTACCGATGAACTCGAAACAACAAACCTATACGTAAAACTCGAAAAGCTTAGATTTGAAGACAGTTTCGATTATCAGTATAGCTGTGATGAAAACATTGATACAGAATCTATTATGATTCCACCGATGTTGCTGCAACCTTATATTGAGAATGCAATTAAGCACGGATTAATGAATATAGACGGTAGGAGAATTTTAAAATTAGCTGTTTTAAGAAAAGCTGAAGCACTCAATCAAATGCTCGAAATTATCATTGACGACAACGGAATTGGTCGGGAGGCGGCTTCGAGAATTAGTAAAAATTCACTCAAACACAAGTCGATGGGAATGAGCATCAATCGTGAGCGGATAAAACTCCTAAACCTAACCAACGATACAAAGATTCAGATTCAAATCATCGATAAAAAAGATAAAAATGGTGCTGCCGAAGGTACGAGAGTTATCATAAAAATTCCTATTGAAGAATGAGATTTAATGCAAAATATCAATCAACAATCAACCCAACCTCAATGCTTTGGGCAGTGATTTTATTGGTATTTTTTTACACTCATAATCTTTTTGGGCAGATTTTGCTGACAGATAATTTCAAGAATGAAGCAATTGTAGATTGCTCGATACAATCACAGGTTTTTGTGGATACTACGACTCAACTGTCGGTTCAGGATATTGATAAACAGAGGTTTATGAGTCTAAAAAGTTTTTCGGTAAACCAGCCATTTATCAGCGATTATAAAAATAGTTATTGGATAAAACTAAGAATCGAAAACCCAACGACTGATACACTCAACGTACTTTTTACAGTAGGGATTCATTACGAAACACAACTTTATAAAAGAGTGAATCAAGGCTATGCCCTCGTGGGGGTTACTTCTGAACGTTTCCGGCCTAATCAGCGATTATTTAGGGCGGATGACAGATACATCCCGATTCGGTTTTTGCCAAACGAACGCAAAGATTTACTCGCCAGAGTCGATGATATTCCGAAGCTAAAATTTGAATTAAAACCTCAAATTGTCAGTATAAACCACGAAAATAGGTTCAAAACAAAGGCTTTTTATGACGAATACCCTTACATTTTAGTAAACGGATTCATCATTTCGATTCTGTTTTTTGTATCCATCTTTGTATTTGGTTTGTACCTTTTAAATCGCCAAAGGTTTTATGTTTATTACTCTGTTTATACGTTTTCTATTTTTCTTTTCTTTTTGTGGGAGTACGAAAACTCGACTTATTTTCGTGTATTTTTTTCGTTTTTGCCATATTTAAAATTTACGGGCAATAGCAATATTTACATTTTTCTGACCCACATTTTTTATTTTTTATTTGTCATCGAATTTTTAGAAATCGACAAAAAAACGCCATTTTCTGCCAAAATTCTGAAAAGTACGGCCATTGGCTTTGCAGTTTTTCTGGCTTTAGATTTAATAATTATCTTTGTTTTTAGACGATTAGACTGGAGTTTTTACATCTATTATGCGTTCCAATTGCTTTTCCCGATTCTGAATATTACGTTACTCGCCATAGTTTACCGTCAGAAAGGAAAATTAGCATTGTTTGTTAAGTTAGGTAGTACCTGCTTGATGCTCGGAGGCTTGGCGGGTTTCTTGACAACCCTCTTGGGCTTAGAAGAACACGAATTGGTACTTTTCAGGGTTTCGCCGAGTTATATGTTCGATTTGGGAGTTTTTCTCGAAATCATCTTTTTTTCGACGGCAATTGGCTATCGAACTTATGAATTATATCAAGAACAAGACGAATTAAGTAAAGCCATTCACGAATCCGAACTTCGGACACTTCGCTCTCAGATAAATCCGCATTTTGTGTTTAATAGCCTAAATTCAATCAAAAGCTATATTTTGAAACACCGAGCGGTTGAAGCATCGGAGTATTTAACTGATTTTTCAACCTTGATGCGTTCTATTTTGCAGCATTCTAAAGAGCAATTGATTACACTAAAAGATGAACTCGAAACGGCACTATTGTATGTAAAACTCGAACAATTGCGTTTTGAGGAAGGATTTGAATTTATTTATGAATGCGATGGAAATATTAATATCGAAGAAGTTGTGATTCCGCCGATGTTGTTGCAACCCTACATCGAAAATGCCATCAAACACGGATTGATGAATCGGACCGGCGAGAGGATTCTGAAATTGCAAGTGTTTTTATACACATCGGAAACGAAAAACCAGAAACAAGAAACCATCCAGATTATCATCGAAGATAACGGAATTGGCCGAGAGGCTGCCTCTTTACTCCGAAAAAATACCCCCAAATACCAATCAATGGGAATGAATATTAACAATGAGCGAGTCGAGCTACTCAATCAAACCAATGATTTGTCTATGAACATTACGATTATTGATAAAAAAACCGAATCGGGCGAGGCATTGGGTACTAAGGTCTTGATTGAGATTCTGAACTAAGTATTCTTTGCCAAATCCATCGTTTTTTCTACCAAATTTCTCCGATTCTCTACCAGATAGTAAATACTGTTATAAACTCCCAAAGACATCATTTATTTTTATGTTGATAAAAACCACTATGCGAATTGATTATTACAAAGTCTATATTGACAGTTTTTGAGAATATTCTCTTATGGGGAATTGGGCTGCTTGTTTTGGGCGGTTTTATCTTCTTTAGCCTTGTAAAATACTACAAACGCAAGCAGGAATCGAATCTTTTAAGTAAAATGTCTGATTTGGAAAATACTATCGGTAACCAACACTTTTTATACGGAAGCCTCAATTCGGTTAAGAATTATGTGCTTTCGAGAAGCCCGATGGAAGCCGCTCAATACCTTACCGAGTTGATGAATCTGATGAAGGCTCTCAGCAATCATTCAAAGCAAAAGAGTATTACATTGGCCCAAGAAATTGATACCATCATTTTATATCTTGAATTAGAAAAAAAACGACTTGGCGAGCAGCTCGAATACTACCAAAATATAGATATGGGTATCAGAGCAAACGAAATTAAAGTTAAGCCACTTTTTGCGTATCGACAAATCGAAGATTTGATTGAAAATAGTAATCAAAACGAAAAAATACTGCTGAATCTCTCAATCAAACAAGAAGGAGAGAAGACATCCTGCAAGATAGAAAACAATAATTTTATTATTCAAATACCCGAAAAAAAACAGTTTCTTACTTTATAGCCCATCCGAGCGGTCAGATTTTGACCGCTTTTTTTATTTAATTGATAGCCGTTTATCATTGATTTATCTATAATTATCACTTTTCTATCCAAATTAACCCTCTTGGGGTGATGTACTCATCAATTATTTTAGCCAAATTTGTCGAACATTTTAATTGTTTGTATGTTTGATAATCAAATGCTGATTATCAGACATTTAGGCATAAAATAACTATTGATTGTGATTTAGAATTAAGTTATGGTATCATCAATAACTGGCAGGTATTGATGATGAATTTCTTAATCATTTGAATTATCAATTGATTGCATTTTATTTTACAAGTGATTAAAGCTATAAGTTTTATTAACTAAAAATCAATTTATGAAATTTTTTCGACAAACTTTACTAAAAGCTATTGCTCTAAGTATCTCGTTTTCGGTGGCCTATGCCCAGAAAAAAGATGAAAAAAAGACCGAACCTGTTAAGGCTGACACCACCAAAAAAGCTGCTCCTGCTGCACCCGTAGCCAAACCCGATGCTGCAAAAACTGGCCCTAAACCCTACAAAGAAGTTATCACCGACAAAGCAAAAACCATGAAAGGACTTATGACTGTTCATAAGTTAGATGATAAGTGGTTCTTTGAAATTGCCGATACTTTGTTGGGTCGCGACATCATGACTGTTACTCGCTATTCAAAAACTGCCGCTGGTGGTGGAATCTTCGGTGGCGAAGAAGTGAATCGTCAGGTTGTGAAATGGGAAAAAGGCCCTGACAATAAAATATTTTTACGTTCTATCACGACCGTTATCGCCAGCCCTGACAGCACAAAACCGATGTTTCAGGCCGTAAAAAATTCAAGTGCCGACCCAATTATCGGTGTTTTTGATGTAAAAGCATTCAAAAAAGATACGTCGTCGGTGATTGATGTAACTGAATTTTTCAAAGGCGATAACCAAGTATTCTCGCTTGGCTCGGTCGATAAGCAGTTCTTAAAACTAACTGCAATTCAGCCAGATAAATCATACATTCAGCACATCCGTAGTTATCCAATCAATACCGAGATTCGTACCGTTAAAACTTTTGGGGTTGTTCCGCAAACTATTTCATTTGGTCCGGTTCCACAAATTGGTCAATATTTACCAGCGGGTCGTGATGCCGGTGTTGTTACGATGGAGTTTAACACTTCGATGATTATCCTGCCAAAAGTACCAATGCGTAAGCGTTATTTCGATGCACGTGTGGGTTATTTTGCCAATCAATATAGTGTTTTTGGTGAAGAATCGCAAAGCTCAGAGACTGATGTTTTTGCCGTAAGATGGAAACTCGAACCAAAATCTAAGGAAGATGCAGAGCGTCAGAAACGTGGTGAATTGATTGAGCCTAAAAAACCAATTGTTTATTACATAGACCCTGCTACGCCAGAAAAATGGAGAAAGTACCTCAAAATGGGGGTGGATGACTGGCAAAAATCTTTTGAGAAAGCTGGTTGGAAAAACGCAATCCGTGGCGAATATTGGGACGAAAAAGATACTACCAAGAGCCTCGAAGATGCCCGTTTCTCGGCAATCCGCTATTTTGCGGCTGATATTCAGAATGCTTATGGTCCAAACGTACATGACCCACGTAGCGGCGAGATTCTCGAAAGCCACATTGGTTGGTACCACAACGTGATGCGTTTGTTGCGTAACTGGTACTTGATTCAGACGGCGGCATCGGACCCACGTGCCAGAAAGAAACAGTTTGATGATGAATTGATGGGTCAATTAATCCGTTTTGTATCATCGCACGAGGTAGGACACACACTTGGTCTTCGCCACAACATGGGTGCAAGCTCGGCTACGCCAGTAGAGAAACTCCGTGATAAAAACTGGGTTGTAGCCAATGGCCACACTTCTTCTATCATGGATTACGCACGTTTCAACTACGTTGCTCAGCCAGAAGATGGCGTTACGGATTTCTTCCCACGCATCGGCGATTACGACGATTGGGCTATCCAATGGGGTTACAGCTATTTTGCAGATGCAAAATCGGCCGATGAAGAAAAATTGTTATTGAATGCTATCACTAAAGAGAAAGTAAAGAATGCAAGATTGCGTTTTGGTACTGAAATCAGCCCATCTGACCCACGTTATCAGACTGAAGATTTGAGCGATAACGCCATTAAGGCCTCTGAATATGGTATCAAAAACTTGCAGAGAATATTGCCGAACTTGCCAGAATGGAGCAAAGAAGAAGGCGAAAGCTACAAAGATTTGACCGAATTGTACGATAATGTTGTTGGTCAGTTCCGTCGTTATATTGGTCACGTTGCCAAAAACGTAGGTGGCATTTATGATACGCCAAAAACAAGCGATATGGATGGTACGGTCTATGAAGTAGTGCCAAGAGCTACTCAAAAAGAAGCAGTTGCATTCTTAAATCGTCAGGTATTCGCAACCCCAACTTGGTTGCTTGACCCTAACGTACAAGGTCGTACTCGCCCAGACCAAGGCATTGAGGCAATCAAATCTATTCAGGAATCGGCTTTGAATAATGTTTTGGCTGGCGATAAAGCCATCAGATTGATGGAAACGGGAACAAAAAACCCTGCAAATTACAACTTGGATGAATTGATGGTAGATTTACGTGGCGGAATCATGACCGAGGTTAAGGCTCGTCGCCCAATTGATGTTCACCGCCGTAATCTTCAAAAAGTATTTGTTGAGAAAGTTATTACGTTGCTTACTCCGGGAATGGCGTCTTCGCCAGCGATTCCACAAGGAGCAACTTATGGTTTTGAGAATCGTGTGGTAGATTTGAAGAAAACCGATTTGCCGTCAATCGCGAGAGCTCATTTAGAAGAAATGAGAAGCGAAATCAAAGCTGCTTTGCCATTGACAGTAGATAGAATGAGTAAAATTCACTTACAAGACCTTGTGAATCGTATCACAAATGCCCTTGACCCTAAGTGATTTTATCAAAATTGTTCAGAACACCGTGAATGACAGATTAAATTATTTTTTCGTAGCGTAGGGTTTCCAAACCCTACGCTACGAAAAATAGAGTGATGATTTGACAGATTCAAATAGTATAAACTATTTATGAACGTGTACTTAATTATCAATATTTTCTTATTGAAATGCTCAGTTAGGAGTAACATATTGGTAGTTAAAAATTAGGTCCAAATCGTTAGAGTCCCATCGGGACGATATATTCTACTGATGAATGTATCGTTCGGATGGGACTCTGATGGTTTAAAATGTAGCAATTCTACTAACAT
>JALOLV010000092.1 GCA_025455785.1 Spirosomataceae bacterium
GAAAAAGCAACATCAAATATCTGTACTGCACAAGTATTACTCTCGGTAATGGCTTCGGCTTATGGCGTTTATCACGGTCCACAAGGACTTAAAAACATTGCTGGAAAAACCCATGGATTGACAAGGCTATTTGCTGAATCGGTTGAAGGATTAGACTATAAAGTTTTAAATAAAAACTATTTTGATACCATCACAATCGAATGCACTGATAATTCTAAAATCCGTTCGATTGCCGAAGGCAAAAAGGTTAATTTGAGGTATTACGAAAACGGAAATATTGGTGTTTCATTTGACCAAACAAAAGAATTAGCGGATGTAAAAGAATTGCTCGAAATCTTTGCAGAAGCAGCAGGAAAACAGGTACTGGGGAATTTGAAATCAGAAGTTGAGATTGGTTTTTCTGCGAAGTTGAATCGTACCAGCGATTTTATGACTCATCCTGTTTTCAATACGCACCACACCGAACACGAAATGTTGCGTTACTTAAAAATGCTCGAAAACAAAGACCTTTCGATGGTGCATTCGATGATTTCGTTGGGTAGTTGCACTATGAAACTCAATGCTACGGCTGAGATGATTCCTGTTACTTGGCCTGAAATGGGCAAAATTCACCCGTTTGCTCCAGTCAATCAAACAGAAGGTTATCAACAACTTTTTGCTGAATTGACCGATTGGTTAAGCGAAATCACTGGCTTTGCTTCGATGTCACTACAACCAAACTCTGGTGCTCAAGGTGAATACGCAGGTTTGATGGTGATTCGTGCTTACCATGAGAGTAGAGGAGATGGGCATCGAAATATCGCACTAATTCCGTCTTCAGCACATGGTACAAATCCGGCATCGGCAGCAATGGCAGGTATGAAAATCGTTGTTACGAAGTGTGATGAAAAAGGTAATATTGATGTTGAAGACCTCAAAGCCAGAGCCGAAGAACATTCTTCAAATTTGGCTTGTTTGATGGTTACGTATCCTTCAACACACGGTGTTTTTGAAGAATCAATCGTAGAAATTTGCGAAATAATCCATTCTCACGGTGGACAAGTCTATATGGATGGGGCCAATATGAACGCTCAGGTTGGATTGACTTCTCCTGCCAATATCGGTGCTGACGTTTGCCATTTGAATCTCCATAAAACATTTTGTATTCCTCATGGTGGCGGTGGACCCGGAATGGGGCCAATCGGCGTTGCCAAGCATCTTGTACCATTTTTACCAACCAATGCAGTAGTGAAAACTGGTGGAGAACAAGCCATCAGAGGTATATCGGCTGCTCCGTGGGGCAGTGCAAGTATTCTACCGATTAGCTACGCCTACATTGCCATGATGGGTGGTGATGGCTTGACAAACGCTACAAAAATTGCTATTTTGAATGCAAACTATATCAAAGCCCGCTTAGAAAAACATTATCCGATACTTTACACAGGTACAAACGGACGCTGTGCCCACGAAATGATTGTAGATTTACGTCCGTTTAAAGTAAGTGCAGGTGTTGAAGCCGAAGACGTTGCTAAACGTTTGATGGATTATGGTTTTCATGCTCCAACGCTTTCTTTTCCAGTTGCAGGAACTTTGATGATTGAGCCTACTGAATCGGAATCTAAAGAAGAATTAGACCGTTTTTGTGATGCCATGATTGAGATTCGCCATGAAATTGCAGAAATTGAGGCAAGCGGAGAAAAAACAATTAATGTATTGAAAAATGCACCGCACACTGCTGCAATAATTATGGCAGATACTTGGGATAAACCATATAGCCGAGAAAAAGCGGCGTATCCGTTGCCATACATCAAGTCTAATAAATTTTGGGCAACTGTAAGCCGTATTGATTCGGCTTATGGCGATAGAAACTTGATTTGTGCTTGTACACCGATTGAGGAGTATGCCCAGTAGGAATAATTGTTTAATTTCAAAAAAAGCATTGGGGTTCACTCAATGCTTTTTTTGTACCTTTGCCAAAACTTTTAAGGATAAATACCTTACTACAATATGCGTCAGTTATTAAACTTCACATTAGAGCCAGAGGTGGCTCTTGATTCGACTGCTTTTCGTAGTTTTTTACTACAACAATATCCTAATGTCTCCGCAAATGAGCTTTTTTATCAGATTCAAAAACAATCTATTGATGCCCGAAACCGTCAAGTCAAGATAATTACCGATGTAGAGGTTGCCATTGGCGAAGATTTGCCTTCACCCGTCGAATTCGAGAAAAACTATCAAGATGTTAGCAATGCCAAACAAGCGATTGTTGTTGGGGCTGGGCCAGCAGGTCTTTTTGCAGCATTGCGGTTGATTGAGTTAGGAATCAAGCCAATTGTTATCGAGAGAGGGAAGGATGTCCGAGCAAGAAGACGAGATTTGGCAGCCATTAACAAAGACCACGTTGTCAATCCCGATTCGAATTATTGTTTTGGAGAAGGCGGAGCAGGTACTTATTCGGATGGAAAATTATATACTCGTTCAAAAAAGCGTGGCGATGTACGTCGAATTCTCGAAATCTTGGTGGCACACGGCTCGACCAAGCAGATTTTGATTGATGCTCACCCGCATATCGGAACAAATAAATTGCCGCAAGTTGTAGCGAATCTTCGAGAAAGTATCCTGAATGCCGGTGGCGAGATTCATTTTGAAACAAAAGTTATTGATTTTATCATTCAATATAACGAATTGAAAGGAGTGATTACTGCTGATAATCAGGAGTTTGTGGGCGAAGGCGTGATTTTAGCAACAGGGCATTCGGCTCGTGATATTTTTGAATTATTAGATAAAAAAAATATATTTATTGAAGCAAAGCCCTTTGCAATGGGAGTCAGGATTGAGCATCAACAAAGTTTTGTGGATGCTTGTCAATACCACCGTGCAGATAGGGGGATTTTGCCAGCGGCATCGTATAGTTTAGTTGCTCAGACAAAGTACAAAGGTGTGCAGAGAGGAGTTTTTTCGTTTTGTATGTGTCCGGGTGGGTTTATTGTGCCTGCATCGACCGCCGAAGGCGAATTAGTTGTTAACGGAATGTCGCCTTCGAGACGTGATTCAAAATTTGCAAATTCGGGAATTGTTGTAGCGATAAATGAGGTCGATTGGCAAAAATATAAACATTTGGGAGCATTAGCAGGTTTAGAATTACAAAAACAAGTAGAGCAAAAGGCTTTTCGATTGGCATTGAAGAGTTCAAGCGTTCAAAGTTCAAGTGTTCAAGAGTTTAAGATTCCAAACGATTTTGAAACTGAAACGCTTAAACTTGAAACTCAAAACTCAACTCGAAATTCTTGCCAATTAGCTCCATCACAACGTTTAGTAGATTTTACAAATCGAAAAATTTCACCAAATTTACTCGAAACTTCGTACCAGCCGGGCTTGATTGCGATGGATATGAATGAAGTGCTTCCTGACATTATTGCTATGCCATTGAGAGATGGAATAAAAGAATTTGGCAAAAAAATGAAGGGATACTTGACAAATGAAGCCCAAATGATTGGAATAGAGAGCCGTACGTCTTCACCCGTCAGGATTCCGAGAGATAGAGAAAGCTATGAGCATTTACAATTAAAACGACTTTTTCCGTGTGGCGAAGGGGCAGGTTATGCGGGTGGAATTGTCTCGGCTGCGATGGATGGAGAGCGTTGTGCCGAAGCGTTGGCGAGTAAGTATGCTTGATTTAGACCTAAACTAAACATATAAATTGTGCAATTTCACGACTTCATCAATAAAATTGACCAAGAACTTAAAAGTCCGTTGCCGGGGCCAGATTTTCATCTAAAAATGATGAATCAGGCCCGTGCCAATACACGTTCTAAACCCAATGAGTTTACCCGCCGAAGTGCTGTTTTGATTTTATTTTTTCCTAAACAAAATAGTGTTTATGTTCCTTTGATTCTTCGTCCTGCATACGATGGTGTTCATGGCGGACAGATGGCTTTTCCGGGCGGGAGAGAAGAAAAGGAGGATGAAAACCTAATCAGAACTGCACTAAGAGAAGCCCAAGAAGAAATCGGAATCAAGGCAATTGATGTTAAAATCTTGGGGCAATTGACCGAAATATTCATTCCTCCCAGTAATTTTTTTGTTCTTCCTGTTATCGGGTTTGTCAATTATCAACCCGAATTCTACCCCGATGCACGCGAGGTTGATGAAATCTTTGAGATTCAGTTAGATGAATTCCTTGACGAAAAAAATGTACAGATTCGTAAAGTGAATGTGCGTGGGAACGAATAATTTGGGGTGCAACCGCCATGATGTTGGCCGAATTGGTAGAGTTATTGAAACGTTGATTATACAGAATAATTGTGTGTAAATTGAAATAGCCCAAAGATAAACCTCATTACTGAAATTCATTCGAGCTATTCAACTACTTAAACCAAGATTACAATTTATAGGCTTTTGAGAGTTTCATTTCTTCAAAACATGAGGTGCTAAACCAAGTCCTGTTAAACAGAATCCTAAAATTAGTAATGTGCTTGTGTGGGCAAAAAATGTTCCGGAGGCCAGTATGCCCATCACTAAAATCGTAGATAGTGGAAGTGAAAAAGCTAAAATAAGTACTGCCAGATTCATATCGAAGGTTCTGCGTTCTCGGGCTAAATTTTTGTCTTCTTCTTTGAGATTAATCGCCGAAATATGAGCAAATGGCCAAAAACTGCAAGAACTTAATGGCACCGCTACCGCTAATAATATCAGATTTGGATTTGAAATGTTGAAGATATTGATAATCAATACGCTGAATAAAATAGTAATACCCGCTCTGAAAAGCAATATCGAACTCACTAATTTTATTTTCCCTTCTTTGAATTGTACCGCAAGCCCAATGTAAATCAATACCAATGGGGTCATAAGGCTACTTGCTCGATTGAAAAGTTCTGAAACTACCGTTGGGAGTGATTTCATATTTAATCCAAATGCCAAGAATCCAATCGCCAATAGCATAATGATGTTAATCGGCTCTTTTACAAGGCTGAATAATAGACTTTTTACTTTTCCTTTATCATCAATTACCTCGTTTCTGTTGTTTTGGAGGTACATCTTCATAGCAACGAAATAAAGAAAATTTAAGGCGAAAAATTTATTTCCAACATCCCCCATTGCCGCCAAAGCGAGTGATTCATCCCCTAAAAATTCATTAATAAACGGAAAACTTGATAATCCGGGAGCCAGCGATGGCAAAAGCATTGTCAGGGTTCTGCCTGATGTACTCCCTTTTTCGATTCCGAAAATAGGTAAAAAGTAGGGGGCTGTTAGAAAAATAAAAAAGTTGAATCCGAGGGTTAAAATAGGGTAGATAAGTAATGAAAAACTGATTTTTATGCCCATTAATGCGATAAAAACTGTTGACGGAAGTGCCACAGAAAGGATGATTTCTTTTACACCATTTATTTCGGTTTTGTTTTTAATTTTACTTCGCAATGCGAGTCCTAAACCAATCAGTAGGAGTAGGATTAATGTTTTTTGTACTGCCTCAACCATAATTTTCTCTATAATGAAGTGAATAAATAAAAATTTGAGGATTTATAATTTATTGCCAATGATTTAAACAAATGAGGGTCTGAAAACTGCCCGACCAAGCTAAAATTTGGAGGAGTTATGAACTCCCCCAAATATTCTTTAACCTATGACAAAAAAAACTAAGATAATTCACCTAATGCTTTCACAAAAAGTTTCATTTCATCCATAGTCCCCATACTGACACGACACCAAGGCTTATCATTAATATCGAATGTTCGAATCATGACACCTTTTGCTGTCATTTTTGAGAGGAACTCTTTACCATCCATATTGATTGGGAAAATCACAAAGTTGGTATAGGATGTAATGTATTTATAGTTGAGCTTTTTAAGGTTTTCGTACAAATACTCTTTGCATTCGGTATTGAGTTTTTTGGTCATTGCCTGAAACTCCGTATCCTCAAAACTTGCGATTGCACCTAAAACTGATGTATGAGAGATTCCCATTCCACCCCGTGTGATTTTCTGGATTTGGTCAAGTGTCGATGGTAAAGCTACTGCATAACCTACTCGCAGACCAGCCATACCCATGATTTTAGAGAATGTACGGGCGATAATTACATTTTTCTTTTCTTTGAGAAGCGATACCATACTTACAGCTCCGGTTCCTTCGGCAAGTTCGAGATACGCCTCGTCAATAAAAACTGGTACTTTCTCTGATACCCTTGAGCAGAAATCCATCAATGCTTTGCTGTCGGTAATTGTTCCGACTGGATTGTTCGGATTACAGATATAAACCATTTTAGTATCTTTGTCGATGGCGGCCTCCATTGCTTTGAGGTCGTGCGACCAATCTTTAGTACACGGCACTGGCTTCCATTTTGCTCCGACCGATTCGGCTACACGAATCAATGACATATATGTTGGGTCGGCAGAAACAATATTTCCACCGTTCATAAACATCACCAATGCAAATTTTTCGAGGAGGTCAGACGACCCGGGTCCCATCATGATATGTTTGGTATCAACACCCTCTTTTTTGGCGATTTTATCTACTAAAACTGCTAATTCACGCCACGAATAACGGTTTCCGCCCGAGACAGCATCAATAACCGCTTTTTTTGCACTTTCAGGTGGGCCATAAGGATTTTCATTGGCATTTAATCGGGCTGCCATTGCCATCACGTCTGGTCTTTCATCCAAAAAGTGTTCTCGAAGTAAAGGGCTGTAATAAAGTCTATTTTTTTCATCTACACTAAATGAGGCATTTTGAAAAGCACCCATCGAAATATGAGGAGCTAAGGCCATTCCGCCAAGAGTCATTAAACTTGATTTTAATAAACTCCTTCTGTTAACTGTGTTTTTCATAGATAATTCTTAGATTTTTTTGTTTTCTGAATAGATTTATTTAGTTGCTATTAATCTAAAATATTTTGTAAAAGAGACGTCTTTATATTTTGCAGAACAAGCCAATTGAACCGATGAACCCGCTACAGGTGTTGCAATGCCGAGGGATTTCCAAGCAATTTTTAAAGTTGAGCGTCCTTTGTCATCGGTTGTTACGTCCGATATTTTTGTACCGTTTCTCAATTTGAATGAAACAACGACAGATTTCACTGGGAGGCTATCAATGCCCACTTTGTTATCAAGAAGCCCATCTTTATTAAGTTCTAAAAATCGTGCTGTAATTACTGCATCAGAAGCAACAGAAGACGAAACGGAAGGCTCTGTTGATAATCCGTTTGTTTTGACACCGGTTATCGCATCTTCAAAAATAACTAACACTGGCGAAACTACCCTATCTACAAATGGGTCATCTACTTTGCAAGCAGAAACTACAAACCCTACTGCGAGGATGCTGAAATATATTATTTTTTTCATATTTAAATTCGGTTTGAATTTTATAAAACGACTTTCTACGAATATTTATATTGGTTTATTCGGCCCACCAAAGTTTAGTCTTCATGTTGTCAGTTCCGTTAATTTTAATTCCTTCATCAAGTTTCGCTTTGTTGAGCGAGTACTCGGTGGTTGGATATGGCAAGCGTGTTGGAACGATACCATCATTTTCAAATACGGCTCTTGGGTCTCTTGCCGAGAATTTCGGGAAGCCTGTACGTCGGTACTCTGTCCATGCCTCAACCCCTTGCCCAAAAAGTGCAATCCATTTTTGCTCGATGATTTTTTCTTTTGAAATCGCCCCAACAGTTTTCAGATAATCTGCTGGGGTAGTGAGTCCGTACTGTGCAAATGAGGCATCAATACCTTTTTTGAAGTAATCATCGGCTTTGCCATCAATATCGCCATCGAATGCTGCTTCGGCTAAAATTAAATTTAACTCACTAAAAGTCATAATGACACTTGGTGTATTGGCTCTTGTAAAGAAATCGCCCAAAACTGAACCCGACCCTAAATAAGTTGTAGCAATTGCATCAGGAAGTCCGTTTGGAACTCCCTCATAAGCCCCCGATTTATTCTTATTGGCAAATATTCCTAAACGGGTATCTCCAAGTGCCGAGAGTTTATCAACCAAAGTTTTGCTAATATTCCAGTCGGTTCGGCTACCAAAAACCATAACTTCGTGCCATTCGTTGTTGCTTGGGCGGGTTGCAGTATTAGCAAGAAGTGCGTTATCGGTATTGCTCGTAAAGATTGGAAATTTTGCGGCATCAGCCAGAATTTCTTTCATTATCGCTCTTGATTCAGCTGATTTCTTTGCTGCTTGACGGTTTGCCAATTTTAAACGGAGTGAATTGGCAAATTTTTTCCATTTCAGAATATCACCATTGTAGATAATATCACCCGAAACCGCCGGCCCACCCACCGTTAGTTTTTCATTGGCTAATTTTAAATCAGCCAACAATCCAGCATAGACTTTATCCATAGAGTCGTAAGTTGGTGTATAAACCGGAGAGGTTTCAGTTCCTTTAAGGGCATCAGAGTAAGGGATTGCCCCGTACAAATCTGTCAATAATGAGAAAACCCAAGAACGCATCACGAGGGCAACTCCCTCATAATTTTTATTGGGAGTCTTACCCTTTTCACCTGATTCGGTGATGATTCTTTGGAAATTAACTAATCCGTCGTTGTAAAGTGATTTCCAAGTATTATTGTAAAAAGTAGGCGTGATTCCGTAATTATCTCCTTCGTTTGAATAAATATTACGGGCTAAATACTGAATCCAGAGCATGGCACCATCGAGGTTCAAACGCTCAAATCTGGTATTGCCTCCCCAATACCTATCAACCGATTTTTCGACGGCATACGGAAATAAATATTGAGCACCAATTGCGGTTGGATTGTTGGGGTCGGTGTTCATTTCATCGAATTCGCTCGTACAAGAACTTACCGTTCCGAGTGTTCCGACTATCAAAAAAGAATATATGATTTTATTGAGTCTCATGTTTGTCAAATTTTGGGTGATTAATCTAAACTCAGCATTTTTGATTTCTGGAATTTCTTTTAGAATGAAATCGAAAGATTGGCCCCTAAACTTCTTGAATTTGGTAATTCACCGTAGGCAAATCCTTGCTGATTTCCACCAAATCGGTCCACTTCTGGGTCGATATGTGGTGTGTTTTTAAATATAATTGCCAAATTTCTGCCCACAATTGAGATTTTTGCATTTTGCAAACGAAGTTTTTCAAGGACTGCTTTAGGAATGTTGTATCCAAAAGAAACCTCACGAAGTTTTACATAAGAACCATCAAAAATTGCTGCTTCGTGATAGCGGCGTGGATTGTTATAACCATAGAACTGGTTTGCTGCAACAATCACGTCATTTGGTACGTATTGAGGATTATCAGCCGTACCGATGTTCATCACACCTTTTCCGATTACACCTTCTTCACGACCAACGGCGGTTTCGGCGTATTGTCCAGTCCAACGGGCCGTTCCAGTTCCTTCGTCAAATAAATCTCCACCCATTTTGACATCTACAAGAGCAGTAAGGGTAAGTTTTTTGTAGGTAAATGTATTTGTCAATCCACCGAGCCATTTAGGTTGGATGTTTCCAAGGATTTTCGGAGTTGTTTCAACTACTGGTAAACCGTTTGCAAAAACAATCTGTCCATCGGGAGCGTGTTTAAAACCGATTCCAAACAATGCTCCGTACGGCATTCCAACTTGTGCGATTGAAGTAAGTCCGCGACGTTCCTGTAAAGTATAAGTATTCAGACCTTCTGCCAATTCGATAACTTTGTTGCGGTTACGTGAATAGTTTAGGCCAATATCCCATTTGAATCCTCTCGGAGATTCAAAGACTTTGCCTGTTAATGTAATCTCAATACCTTGATTTGTAATTTTACCTGCGTTCAAGATACGTTTATCATAACCACTGGCTTTTGAGATTTCAACTCCCAAAATCTGGTTTTGAGTAGATTGATTGTAATAAGTGAAGTCGAGTCCGAATCTATTTTTCAAGAATCTCATGTCTGCACCTACTTCAATACCTGTTGTAATTTCAGGTTTGAGTGTCGCATTAGAGATTGTTAAATTTTCGTAATACGCTGGCAATGAGCCATTCCACGAGCCTCCCGAACGAAAAGTTTGCATCAATTGGTAAGGGTCGGCATCGTTGCCTACTTGAGCCCAACTTGCACGAATTTTGGCGTAAGATAGAACACCTTTTGGATAATTTATCAAATCGCTCAAGACTGCACTACCCGATACTGATGGATAAAAATAGGAGCGAGCATTTGATGGTAGTGTACTCGACCAATCGTTACGAGCTGTCAAATCCAAAAATAAAGCGTTCAAATAACCTAATTGAACTGAGCCATAAACACTTTGAACCTCAGCGTTTTCGATTCTACTCTCTACCGAATTCTGACTTGGATTTGAATTGGCTAAGTTATAAACTCCATCCACAACTAACTCACCAACGTTTGTAAAATTGCGTTTGTAGTAATTTGTACGTTGTGCTGCCCCAGCAGAAGCAACCAAAGAAAGATTTTTTGATATAGATTTATCGTATGTTAACAGTAAATCATGGTTGGTCTCTTGGCGACGCAAAACCTCTTCCGAATACCTACCCGGTGTTTTGTTTCCATTTCTAACCCGTTCAAAATTGATTATATTAATTTTGGTATCAGTCCACATGTCGGTACCACTTCTCAGCATCAATTTCAGCTCTGGTGAGAGGTTAAAGTTTAGGGCAATGTTTCCAACCAAACGGTCTTTATCGTTTGTAAATGGTAACAGTTCGCTCAAATAGAATGGGTTTGTAAAGAATGTATGCTGCCAGTTAGGTGGGTCAGTATCTGGGAGTCTTCCGGGCAGTGCTCTCTGAATATGAACAGCGGTATAATCTCTCCAGTTTGCCAATTGGTCCCAAGAAACATGACGATGCGACCAAATAAACTGGTCTCCGCTTTGGTATGTCCGATTTCCACCCGATTTCAAATATTCACCCGAGATAACGGCAGTTAAAAACTTCGATATTTTGTAATTTGAATTAATTTTGAAATTGTTTCTAAAGAAATCGTTGAAAGCCATCAATCCTTTTTGGTCAAGACGGCCAACGCTAAGCCTGAAACTTCCTCTTTCGTTTGCTCCCGAAATTGCAACGTTATTTGTCAATGTAGTACCAGTACTCCAATATTCATCCCAGTTATTGGGTTGTGGAGTAAGCGGAGCTACACTGCTTCCGGTAAACCATTGTCTGACCAAGCGGCCATCCATTGGGGCTCCCCAGCTTTCATCTGTTCCATCCGTTCCGGTTGTTGAGCCGGGTCTAACAGTTCTATAGGCTGCACGGTATTGTTCATATGCGTCGGGTGTTATAGCTCCACTCCAACCGTCCGAATACCAAGTTACGTAGCCGCTTCCACCACCATAAATATTTTGAAAGTTCGGCTTAACTAATGGTCTTTCGGCGGTGAAGTTTGAATTAAACTCAACACCTAAGCCTTTTGTACCAGCACCATCTTTGGTTGTGATAAGAATTACCCCGTTTGCAGCCCTCGAACCATAGAGTGCAGCTGCATTAGGACCTTTTAATACCGAAATTTCTTTGATGTTGTCAGGGCTGATTTCGGAGATTCCGCCACCAAATTGCTTATCGAATTGTTGTTGAATTGGTACACCATCAACTACAATTAAGGGTTGGTTATTTCCAGAAACCGAAGAAGAACCCCTAATCTGTATTGTAGAGCCGCTTCCGGGGCCGCCGTTGGCACTTATTCTTACCCCGGCAATCTTACCCGATAAGCCATTTACAACATTGCTTGAACGTGCTTCTGTCAGGCTTTCTCCTTTAACTTCTTGTTGTGAATAACCTAAGGATTTTTTTTCACGCGAGATACCGAGAGCCGTTACAACAACCTCGTTGAGTACTCTTGAGTCTGGCTGAAGTGTAATCTGGTAATTATTCTTGTTGTCTATTTTAATATCTAATGTGATATATCCAATCGAACTAACTGTCAAAAAACTGCCCGAGGCAGGAACTTTAATTGAGAATTTTCCATCGGCATCGGTTACTGTACCGACTGTTGAGCCTTTAACGATAACTGATGTACCCGGGAGAACCCCTTCGTTTTCGGAACTCACAACGCCCGTAATGAGTCGTTCTTGGGCAATTGCCGAAAATGAGAATAGTAAAAGTAGAGAAAGGTAAAAATTCTTCATATTCTTCGATATAGTTTAGTTGATATAACCTTTTCCTTCTCTACCGAAGTACCACAAGACTCCGACCGCTCTGCTTGTAATACTCGGTTTTGAAGGAAATTATAGGGTTTAGTTTGGACAAAGTGTAATCTTTCATCAAAATCAAGCGATTTTAATAATTCCTTATTTGGTTTTAGTTGTCTCTTAAAGTGTGGTTTGCACCAACTTTTTACTAATGAAAATTACTTCAATCGAAGATTTTCATACCCGCAGTTTTGCGAAGTTCTTTTGATTACAAACACCCTCTATTTTTGCGGTCGGAAGAGGTAATGCTTGATGAAGAATTGTTGTACTTATCTAAGAATTATGTTTTAAAAGTAGTATGTTGAAATTAAAAAGCAAAGTTTTTTTGAAAAAAAAAAGGCCTAAATTGAAAATTAATTCAAAATAGACCATAATTTATTATTTTAGTACAATTTTAATGGTATTTTATTTCAAATTATGATTTTATTTAAACTTGATAATATGATTATTATATGTTTAGAAAATGTGAATTTTTCTATTAAAAAATTCATTTATGATAAAAGTATGTTTTAATTTATTTACTCTTGAGTTAAATTTTTAAAAAATTGACAAAAATGTGTTATTAAATTTTTATTTTAAGTTGTTGAAATTTTTGTAATATTTTAATATTTGAGTAATTTTACTTATACGTAATTCCAAACAATTTATTTAGTAATTAATACATATTTTGTGATTAGCATTTAATTGTCTTATGATTCTTTCTTAGCTTTAAATTATTTTCAACCTTTCAGGTATATGACCGAAAAGCGAAATACTTCTATACTTCACGATAATCTACCCCCATTGATTTTATATGACTATTACACCAGATTAACAGAAACTATAAAATTGTTTGACTTTTAGAATTTGAAAATACATGACTGATACAATCAGCGGCACAGCTTGGGGCTTTGTGACTAAATATTAAGATTATAGCCATGCCACTGTTTTTCTAAGAAGTTATCTTAGAGTTTATATATTTTGCCCAACACTCAATTTTTAATAATTTTTTGGATTTTTGCTTTGACTTACCCATAGTCTTACCCAAAGAAGTGAATGATTCAAGCAAAGATTTTAATGAATGAAAAATAATATCGTGCAAAAGCCTTTAGATATTTCGATTTCCTTACGATTGGCGAAGACTCAACTGGCTTAGGCTTAAGCATTGTAAAAAGGATTCTGAATGAAATTGGCGGTGAAATCAGCGTTCAATCCGAATTAGGCAGAGGGACAGATTTTACCGTAATTCTGAAAAAGTAATCCACATTTTATCCAATTTGAGCCTCGAAATTGCAAGATTTTGAGGCTTTTTTTACTATATTTGCGTAAATAACGCTTTTCGACAAATATCCAAGATGAGTGAGCAAAACACCAATTATGACCCGACCAATCAGAAAGAAGTGATTGATGATATGTTTGAGAACTGGTTTCTTGAATACGCATCTTACGTAATTCTTGAGCGGGCGGTTCCAGCTACTGAAGATGGCCTAAAACCTGTACAACGACGGATTTTCCATGCCCTCAAAGAAATGGATGATGGGCGATTCAATAAAGTGGCCAATGTGATAGGGGCCACTATGCAGTATCACCCACACGGAGATGCCTCGATTGGTGACGCTATTGTTTCGATGGGTCAAAAAAACTTGATGCTCGATACCCAAGGTAACTGGGGTGATATTCGTACTGGCGATAGTGCAGCTGCTCCAAGATACATTGAAGTTAGGTTATCAAAATTTGCCAACGATGTGTTATTCAATGAAGACACCACCGAATGGCAGATGTCTTACGATGGTCGCAAAAGAGAGCCGGTAACTTTTCCCGCGAAGTTTCCGCTTTTGCTGGCTCAGGGTGTTGAGGGTATTGCGGTTGGACTTTCTACAAAGGTATTATCACATAATTTTATCGAACTCTGCGAGGCTGCC
>JALOLV010000478.1 GCA_025455785.1 Spirosomataceae bacterium
AAAGCTGAATCAAGCCCAATTAGAACAGATTGATAGATTTCTAAAACTGTTTGATATTGAGCATATTAAGCACAAATATTTCCGAACAGTTTCGTTTGGTGAGCAACGTTTGGTGCTGTTGGCAAGGGCATTGATTAAGAATCCTGAATTTCTGATTTTAGACGAGCCAACGCAAAGCCTTGATTATACTTTTAGGGATAAAGTAAAGCAGATTTTGGATGAGATTTATACAGATACCGACACGACAATCATCTACGTAACGCATACGACCGAAGATATTCCGAAGTGTATCAGTAAACGAATTTTCTTGAATAACGGAGCAATCGCAAAACCCTGACAGTGGCTCATAAGCCCTGTCAGGGTTTAAAAGAGGTTTAATGTTTATTATTTGCGGACCAATCTCACGGCAAATAATTCTTTGGTACGTGCATATAAAACCGTAACAATCGAGAGAGTCATTACTCCGCCAAAAATCACCGAAGGCACAGCTCCTAAAACCTTGGCCGCTACACCAGACTCAAATGCACCGAGTTCGTCGGGTGGAAGTACTTGCAGAATCGTCTGACGAACAACCACACTGATGGCATCGAATGCCCCAGTCAAGAACAAAGCAGCACACGAAAGCCAGAAATTAGTCGAAAAAGCAAAAACCAAAGTAGCTACTCCAAAACCCGCAACACCGATGAGCATATTTCGCCACGGACGATGCGTTGGTGTAAAAAAGGCAGTTCCGAGCATTGCCAAAACCGCTCCGATTCCCGGAGCAGCACGCAAGATTCCGAGTCCGTCGGGGCCAACTGCCAAAATATCTTTAGCAAAAACGGGCAAAATCGCCACTACGCCACCAAAAAGTACCGAGAACATATCGAGCAGAATCGCATACCACAAGATTCGGTTGGTACGCACAAAAACGATTCCTTCTTTCAAACTCTGAAAAATACTAATCGAACTTTTATTGAGCTGAATATGCTTAGTAGAGATAAGCGAAGCAACAAACACAACTAAAATAAGTAAGCCAATAACCAAAGTGAGTGTGCCTGACAGCCCCAACCAATTATACAAAAAACCAGCCGAAGCAGGGCCAACAATCATACCCGTTTGCCAAAATTGACTGCTCCACGATGCCGAATTTGAGTAATGTTCGGCTGGAACAAGAAACGGCTTGAGCGATGACCAAGTTGGGCCATAAAATCCACGAGCAAATCCCAAAAAGAACAGAACCACATAAATAATAGGTATCTGTTCTCGTGGTGTAAAAATATGATTATTTGATGAATGAGTCAGCCAAAGTAAAACAACCGAACCAACCAGTACGGCTGCAAAAGACAGTAAATAGATAGTTTTTTTATTGTATTTATCGGCAAAATAACCGCCAAAAAGTGCTACCGAAATGTATGGAATTGCTTCGAGCAGCCCCACTAATCCAAGCGAGAGTGGGTCATGGGTGATTTCGTACAAATAGTAGCTGATTACAACTTCTTGAACCAAAATCGCAACCGTAAAAAGAAACTGTGCCGTTATGAAATATCTAAATTGAGAAAACCGCAGAGCGGCAAATGGGTCATTTTTTGCCATAAATCCAATCAAATTTGCAATTTTTGGGGCTAAATTGATACAGATTTGAAGTCGGTATCAATCACATTTGAGATTAAAAATCTGCAAGTAGCCTTAGAAGATGTTATGTAAGAATAAAACCAAAAAAAACATTTTAGTTCATAAATTGTGGATAAATCCTATTCAATCCCTTAATTAATTTCTAATTTTACCAATCATTCTGACAGACAAAAACCGTAATTATGAAAAAAATTCTTTTGCTTATTTTAATTACTTCATCAATCTACGCCCAAAAATTTGAATTTACCCGCGACGATACCCTCAGAGGTACCATCACACCCGAGCGTGCTTGGTGGGATTTGACCTACTACCACCTCAAAGTAAAAGTAAATCCCGACGACCGCAGTATCGAAGGTAGCACGACGATTCAATACAAAGTTGAGAGACCTTACCAAATCTTACAGGTTGATTTACAACCTCCGCTCGAAATCAAACAGATTACACAAGACGGACAAACGCTCACTTATCGCAAAGACGGACACAATGTTTATTTTGTAAATCTAACTAAACCGCAGGTTGCGGGCAAGACCGAATCGGTAATCGTAGAGTATTCGGGAAAACCACGAGTTGCCAAGCGGGCCCCGTGGGATGGTGGTTTTTCGTGGGCAAAAGATGCCGAAGGAAACCACTTTATTGCTACTTCTTGTCAAGGTCTTGGGGCGAGTGCTTGGTGGCCTTGCAAAGACCACATGTACGATGAAGTGGACAGTATGTTGATAAGCGTTACTGTACCGAAAGATTTGATGGATGTATCGAACGGAAGACTCCGTAAAATAACCGCAAACGCCGACAATACCCGCACATTTGATTGGTTTGTGAGTAATCCTATCAATAATTATGGGGTCAATCTGAATATCGGTAAGTACGCTCATTTTTCGGAGAAATTTAAGGGTGAGAAAGGTATTTTGGATATGGAATTTTATGCTTTAGAAAGCAATCTCGATAAAGCGAAAGAGCAGTTTAAGCAAGCACCGATGATGATGAAAGCTTTTGAACATTGGTTTGGGCCGTACCCTTTTTATGAAGATAGTTATAAATTGGTCGAAACGCCTTACTTGGGAATGGAACACCAAAGTTCGGTTACTTACGGAAACGGCTATAAAAATGGCTATTTAGGCCGTGATTTGTCTTCGACGGGCTGGGGTCTAAAATGGGATTTCATCATTATCCACGAATCAGGACACGAATGGTACGCCAATAACATCACCTACAAAGACGTTGCCGATATGTGGGTACACGAAAGTTTTACCAATTATTCGGAGAATCTTTATACCGAATATTACTACGGCAAAGAAGCGGGTGCGGCTTATGTGATTGGGCGGGTGCGGCTTATGTGATTGGAACACGCAAAAATATCAGAAACGATAAACCAATCATCGGCGTTTATAATGTCAATCATTCGGGGTCGGGCGATATGTATTATAAAGGTGGAAATATGCTGCATACCATCCGCCAGATTGTGAATAATGACGAAAAATGGCGGAATATTCTACGAGAAATGAATAAAACATTCTACCATAAAACCGTAGAAGGTAAGCAAATCGAAGATTTTATTCATCAAAAAGGAGGAATTACTTATAAGGTTTTTGACCAATATTTGAGAGATACCAGAATCCCGACTTTAGAATACAAAATAGAAGGAAAGAAATTATCTTATCGCTGGACAAATACGGTTGAGGGCTTCGATATGCCGCTCAAAATCTCGACTGATGGAGGTAAAAAATACTTTTTCATCAATCCGATAAATGATTGGAAAACGCTCAAAATCAAAGGAGATTCTATAAAAATTGATGAGAATTTCTATGTTTTGAGTAGTTTAGTAAAATGAATAAACCAACTTATCAATTAGAAGAAACAACAGATGGATTCTGGTACGAGTTTAACAGCGAAAATAATGGAAAAATTATTCGTAAAGCTGTTGCGTATTATCCAACAGATTCGCCCGAAATCTACCAATTAGTTTTTGGTGATTTGAATAAAGATGGGTCAATAGATTTTTTTAGTGTGAGTAACAACAATGATATGGTAAAAATACTATCAACTGTGATAGATACTTTATACCAATTCTTTGAACGGAATTCTACTAAGATTGTTATTTTTAGAGGAAGCACTGATACTCGTAATCGTCTTTATAGAGCAGTTATTACAAAATTATTGGTAGGAGTTAGCCATGATTTTGAGGTTAGAGGAATTAACGCTGATGAAGAAGTAGAGAGTTTTCGACCCAATACAGATTATTTTGCTTACGTCATAAATAAAAAGTGATATGGATAATAATAAGAATAAACCCGTTTTGAGTGCTAAACTCCAAAAAGTTCATCTAACAGATGAAATGAAAGATTTTCAAAGAAAAGTGGTTAAAATATTAGAAAAACATACCAAACTTGTTCAAAACTAACAACACCATTTTGCTATGGCGTCATTCAATATTAATTTTCCGGGCAATTCAAACCAATTTGTAGTAAAGGCATCGAGTGCCATCAAAACCAAAGGTGGAATCTTTGAGGGAGATGCCTCAAAAGGTACTTTTTCGTTACAGACGCTGATTGGAGCAGTAAAAGGTAATTACCAAGTGGTTTCGGCTCCGAACAGCCCAGAAACACAAATTGCCGTGACGATTACCAAGAAGCCTTTGATAGTGCCAATGAGCAAGATTCAAGAAGTAATTTCGGGATATTTTTGATTATAGAACCCTGACGGGGCTTTTAGCCGCCGTCAGGGTTTGAGGTTGTATCTTAGTTTGGAAACTGGCTTTTATCCAGCCCCGGAATAATCCTGAGAGCATTTTTGTAGTAAACTTTCTTCAAAACATCGTCCGATAGCCCCATTCCATACATTCTCCAAAAAGCATGGTATTTTTTGTGGTACGGAAAATACTCATCGTCGGTTTCGAGAACTCTAAAGTAGGTCGAGTACTCACTCGGAACCCACGAATCTTTACCAAACAAAATGCGGTCTTGGCGTTTTTCAAAGAACTTTTTGGCCGTTTTAGGCTGACGGCCAAGCTCGGCAATTACCGCCCCGATTTCGACATACATGTTTGGCATAGCATCCATCAAACTATCCAATTTTGCTAAATTATTCGGATACCAACCCATGTGAGCATTGATAAACGTAGTTTTTTGATGTTTTCTAAAAACATTGTGCTGCTGCTCGATGAGCTGTTGCCAAGTATAATCGTTTTTGCCAGCATCACGTTTACGCCCAGGGTGTAATTTTAGCTCAAGCCAACGCTCGTTGAATTGGTCGAGTGGATTCCAGAACATTTCGGGGTCGGCGGTGTGAATCAAAACCGGAATCCCGAGTTCGCCTGCTTTTGCCCAAATGGGGTCAATTCGAGGGTCATCAACTCTCACCAATGAGCCATCGGCATTTTTTACACTGAAACCGAGACTTTTATAAATTTTCAGGCCTTTAGCTCCGTGTACTTTTACATCTTCTTCGAGCATTTTTACGGCTTTCTCTGTCCATCCGGCCTCATTTATTCTCGAAAAATCAATGTTTGTAAATATCGCAAAACGTTTCGGATAATGTTCTTTTGTAGCGTTTACCTGCCCAGTTAGGGTTTCGGTACTTTTTTGTAAATCATTGGTATTGCCACGCCCGCTGAGATTAACCATCAATCTAAGGTTTAGTTTATCCATGTCTTCGACCAATTTATCGAGCTTATCTTTGCTACTCATATCCCATTGGTGATTATGAACATCAATAAACGGAAACTTAGCCTTAGTTGAGAGTAGATTTGGGTTCGTATTCTTCAAAACTAACGCCTTTGTTGTCGCTGATGGCAATTTGTTGAGCCGATAACTGGCTGATAGTCAATAGAGTTGTAACTACAAAAGAGACTTTACGTATCATGTTTGGTAGGTTGATGTTTAAACTAATGCAAGATAATGACAAATCGCTAAATTTAAACGTTGCATCAATCTTTGTAGATTAAAGCAATCGCATGAGCTTCGAGTCCTTCTTTTCTGCCTACAAAACCCATTTCTTCGGTGGTTGTTGCCTTGATAGAGATACGGTCTAAAGTCAGTCCTGTTACATTGGCGATGGCTTCTTTCATCTGCTCGATGTACTTACCAATCTTGGGTTCTTGCAAGCAGACCGTCGAATCAATATTTCCGATTTTGTAGCCTTCTTCGGTGAGCATTTCGCAGACGTGTTTGAGTAAGATTTTGCTGTCGATGCCTTTCCAGCGAGGGTCAGTATTTTTGAAATGTTTGCCAATATCGCCCAAAGCCGCCCCTCCGAGCAGAGCATCGCAAATGGCGTGCAAAAGTACATCGGCATCCGAATGCCCCACCGAGCCTACCTCGTGCGGAATCTTCACTCCACCGAGCCAAAGCTCATAACCTTCTGCCAACTGATGTACGTCGTAACCTTGTCCTATTCTGAAATTCATATTTTACTTAGAAATTTATAAATATTGGTTTAATCAAAAGCAAAACTGCCCGACAGGTTGTCAGGCAGTTTCAATAAATATTTTTTGGTAATTATTATGCGTTGAGTATATCTAAATTTTTGATTTTAGATAACATTTTATTTGCTTGCTCTGTTTTAAATGCGATGAATTCATCAATCGTAGCAAATTGCCCTAATTGTTTTTTAGGTTTTGTTTGTACGATATTTCTTCTTTCTTTTGTTTTCATGATTCAATATTAACTTATTTTCTTAGAAATAACAAAACCTTCGTAGGTTTTGTTAGATTCAAAAGGCTATAAAAAGCCATCGTACAATCCTAAAACGGTAAACAGGCTTGTTATGTTTTTAAGTTCTTTCGACAACACTATTTGGTACAGGCGTGTTCGGGGTTGAGTGCTTCCCGTGAATACAACTTTTGCATTTGGATAATACGAAAAGAAAACCAAAAGAGTTTGTATGACTGTTGCTAAGATTTTCTCCAAATCGCCGTTATTGCTTCTTGAAAAAACATCAATCGAGCCATCTGGTCGAATATCACCTAATGCCAAATTATAGTATTCTGGAATATTTGTTTCGCTATAAATGACTGATTTTAAGACACTTCCATTTATCCCAATACTTTCGAAGTTGAATTTATGGGCATCAGCTAATATTTCAAACTTATAAAATGGACTATCCATATTTGAAACCTGTGTGATTAAAACGCCTACCTAATCTGTGGAATCTGCATACCGGTCATTTTACGGTATAAATCTACGGCGTAGAGGTCGGTCATACCCGAAATAAAATCTACAACTGCTTGTATGCGACTGTAAAGCGACTGCTCAGATTTGATACTAAATTGCTCAGGAATCAGCCTCAAAATCTTCTTTGATTTGGCTTTTTCGGGGTTCAAAACAGCATC
>JALOLV010000479.1 GCA_025455785.1 Spirosomataceae bacterium
ATGGGTACAGGCTGGTGGAAAAGTGATAGCAATGGAGTCGGCAACTAACTATTTTGCCGATAAAGAAGGCTGGGGACTGAAACGCAAAAAAGACAACGAGAAGAAGGACGAATTACGAGTATATGGAAATCGTGAGCGTGAAGCCATCATGGACCAGATTCCGGGAGCAATCTACAAAGTACAAGTAGATAATACGCATCCGCTTGCTTATGGCTACGATGGCAGCTACCACGCTTTGGTGCGTGATGCCTACAATTATGAGTACCTAAAAGATGGCTGGAATGTAGGTTATGTAAAAGATAACGCTTACATAACTGGTTTTGGAGGTAAAAACGCCAAAGAAAAAATGAAAAATACATTGATTTTTGGGGTTCATCAAATGGGGCGTGGAAGCGTAGTATATTTGACCGATAACCCACTTTTTAGAGGTTTTTGGTACAATGGCAAATTGCTATTTGGCAATGCTTTGTTTATGGTGAATTGATATAAAATTATTTGTGATGGAATTATTGGGCAATACTGAGCATAAAATCATATTTGGTGATGTTTTTGAAGGCTTGCAGTCTGTAGCTGACGAGTCGGTAGATTTGATTTTTGCAGACCCTCCGTACAACATAGGTAAAAATTTTAATGGATATATCGAAAAATGGGATAATGAAGAGAGTTATATAAGTTGGTGCTATGAATGGTTAGATTTATGTATCAAAAAACTCAAACCAAATGGTAGTTTTTATGTAATGACTGCAACTCAATTTATGCCATTTTTCGATATTTATTTGAGAAAAAAGATAAATATATTATCTCGAATTGTCTGGAATTATGATAGTTCGGGGGTACAAGCTAAAAAGCATTATGGCTCAATGTACGAACCTATTTTATTTTGTGTTAAAGATAAAAATAATTATACATTTAATGCCAATGATATTTTAGTAGAGGCAAAAACTGGAGCAAAACGAAAGCTAATTGATTATAGGAAATCAGTTCCAACTGTTTATAATTCAGAGAAAGTACCCGGTAATGTTTGGGACTTTGCAAGAGTGCGTTATCGAATGGAGGAATATGAAAATCATCCTACCCAAAAACCAATAACTCTACTTGAAAGAGTCATAAAAGCGAGTTCAAATGCTGGAGATTGTGTTTTAGACCCATTTTCAGGTACATTTACAACATCTTTTGTTGCTAAGCAGCTTGGTCGAAATTCTATTGGTATTGAAGCTCAGGAGGCATATGTTAAAATTGGTTTGAGAAGATTACAACTCGCAGATGAATTTAAAGGTGAAAAACTGATTAAAGAACCTAGAACTTTTGAAACTAAGCAAAACCAAGCCAGCCCAATGAATTTTTCACTTTTTGATGAACAAAACCCAATATTACGTGGAACACTCATTCACAGCGGAAATTAAATCTATTTTGTTTCAAAATTTTGGAGAAACCTCAGACGAAATATTCTCAAAGAGCGAGTTGATACAATACTTAAACTTTAAAACTCGTTCGGCAAACAGAGGTTCAAAATCTCGCTCAAGCTTCGCAAATCTTTATGCAATCTATGTAATAATTGAGGATTACTTAGATAATAATTTTGATTCCATAAATACGTATTCAACTTACGAAGGAGCATCATATACGAAGATTTTTCAGAGGCAGCGAACATTACCCTTCGGAAGTAAATTACAAAATCATGCTTTGAATAATAGAATGAATGCCGAATTTGAAAAATTCTTTCCCAATTCAGTATTCAAACCAATTTTAAGAAATCTTGAAACGAATCGTTATTGGATAAATGAAAATCTGCTCAAACTGAGAATAGGAGAAACTGAAATAAATATTGCTCCAGTAATTATAAATATTATTGATGAATACATCAAGAGTAAACAAAATGCCTTTGATAGATTTGTCAAAGATTGTGAAGAACTACAAACTTTAAGTAAAACAGAGCCATCAAGGGTTTTATCTTTTATAAATAATCTACTTGCTCCCACTTCGGATGCTCGCCTATTTGAGATTGTAAGCTATGCAATCCTCAAAAATTATTATTCTTCTCAAAAAATCTTCTGGGGTTTTGAATTAGATAAAATCAATGAAGATTCTTTAAAACTATTCAAAACAGGTAGAACAAATGCCAATGATGGGGGGATTGATTTTGTAATGCAACCTTTAGGTAGATTTTTTCAGGTAACTGAAACGCTGGATTTTAGAAAATACTTTTTAGATATTGATAAAATTCAAAAATATCCAATGACCTTTGTCGTAAAATCTATCGAACCTACCGAAATCATAAAAGAAAAGATTTTTGTAAATGCTCAAAAAACTTATTCGATTCAGTCAATCATAACAAGATATATGGATTGTATTGAAGAAATTGTAAATATACCCAAACTAAAATATATCCTTGAATCGGTCTCAGAGAATAATGGTTTAAATAATATTCTTGATGAGATACTTTTACAAAGTAAAATAGAATTTAATTATACAGAAGAAGACGAAGAAGAGTGATAAATTCACTACTAAGAAGATTATGAAATTACAAAATGACTTATTGATTCGTGC
>JALOLV010000480.1 GCA_025455785.1 Spirosomataceae bacterium
AATAAAAATTAATTCACCATTCACATATCTCGAAATGTGCTTTCCGATATGCCTACGACCATTGCCCCGAGGAATATACACAATCTCGTATTCGGGATGGAAATGCCAATATGCCCAACACGGGTTCGGGACATCGGTGTACATCAATTTGAATGAATTACCGATAGTGGTTTCTACTTTTTCGTATTTTGGTTTCATTAGACTAAATTATTAGCAATTGATTATTCAAATTTATAATAAATTATCAATACAGTGCTAATATCTGGAAATATAATGCAATCTTTTGGTAGAATTAAACTCTAAATTTGTATCATTAAATCAATATAAAATTTAACTTTTACGATATGAACGCAACAATGACCCCCACAATGGCACCAACCATGATGCCAAATAAAAATCATACAGATAAACCCGGAAACCCCTCAACGGCAACGAGTAGCCAGATAAAACTTCGCACAAGCCTTGATGAGGGCAGCCCTTTGAGGGTATTGAGCGAAGAAGATTGGAACTTCTGGATTTATAACGGATACGTAATCATAAAGAACGCAGTACCGAGAGAGCAGGCCCTTCAAACCGCCGATTTTATTTGGGAATTTGAAGAAAAAGACCCAAACGACCCCAATACTTGGTACACGCCTCCCCGTGCCGAAATGCAAATGAAAGAATTGACGGGTACGGGCATGGTTGAGGTTTACAACAATCAGCACTTATGGAACAACCGCCAAATGCAGCGGGTCTATGATGCCTTTGTAGATATTTGGGGTACTGAGAAACTATGGGTTACGATTGATAGAGCAAATCTGAATTTTCCGTTGAGACCGGGGTTTGAATACAAAGGATTTATTCACTGGGACTATGACCCCGATACAAAACCTCAAAATGTACAGGGTGTTTTGGCTCTTGCCGACCAAACTGATGAAAATATGGGTGGTTTTCAGTGTATCCCCGAATTATTCAGAACTTATGACACTTGGAAACTGACCCAACCCAAAGACCGTAATCGTTTCAAACCCGATGTAACTGGTTTTGAGGATAAAATCGTAAAAGTAAAACTCGAAGCAGGTGATTTATTGATATTTAATAGTAGTCAACCACACGGAATCCGAGCCAATAATTCTAAAGATAAGGTGCGTATTGCTCAATATATCTCGATGATGCCAGCCGAAGAAGACAACGAAGCCTTGCGTGAATGGCGGGTGAACTCGTGGAAGAATCGGATTTCGCCCGAGGGTTATGCTTTTCCGGGCGACCCTCGAAATTGGGAAAAAACAAAATACGACACAGCAGTCTTGAGCGATTTGGGAAAGAAGCTTTTGGGTTTAGAGAATTGGTGATTGAAAATCAGAGCAACCGTAAAATAAAAATGCAAGGCGTGTCCTTGCATTTTTATTTTAATACCCTCAAATTCAGCAAATTAAACAACAATAGCCATGTCAAAATTCTTCGATTTTCATTTGCATGTCATTCTGAAAAATCAATTTGCAACTGAAGAAAACCCAACCAGCCCGTGGGAGAAAATCACCGCTGCTATGATTCTGAAACATATTCCTTTTCCGTTCGATTTGTTTATGAAATCTTTTGCATCTGATACTTTGGCATCTCAGTCTTCACCTCCACAACTCATTGAGAAGGGTTATAAATTGGTTTGCCATGCTTTATTCAGTCCCGACATCGAATTACTGAAAAGTCTAAAATCTAATAACAAATTTAAAAAATTCATCGAAGAAGGCAAGCTCGCACCCTACCTCACTGATGAGCAATTCTTAAAGATAATTGACAAAAATTCTTCTCCTTTTCAATTCATAAAAAAAGACATAGAGTTAATCAAACAAGTTTCTCCAGATGGCAACAGTATAGCATTGATTCAAAAAAGCACTGAACTTGATGAAGGCAATAACAAACTATCGGCAGTTTTTACAATCGAAGGACTACATTGTTTGAGAAATAACATGCTTTCGGACACCGATGAGAATATAACAAATGATATTCTCCAAAATTTGGATGAATTACGTACAAACACCCAAATAATTTCTATAAATCTGACTCATATTGACAATAATAACAACATTTTCAGTAGTTGTGCTTACGCTTACGACGGGTTAAAAGATACACTTGATGATAAAATGTTGAGACCGTTTGGAAACAGCCTGCCTAACTCTGGCTTGGCAATCATCGAAGAAATTTATAACCGAAAAATATTGGTTGATATTAAACACATGTCGATTGCCTCAAGATTGAAATTCTACGAAGAAATTGACAAAGGAAATATCCAAAAACACCCAATTATTTGTTCTCACGGTGGATTTACTGGATGTTGGTTTAATTCGGCAACACACAATGAAACCTACAACGATTATGTGTTTTCGGTACGTAAGGTAGGCAATCAGCAAAAATTATTGGTTGCAAAACCAATTAAGTTTAAGGGAGATTTGATTCCAGCCGCATTTAATGCGTCGAGTATCAATCTCTACAATGAAGATATAGTCAGAATCCTGCAATCAGATGGAATAATTGGTATTTCGATGGACCAACGTGTTCAATTAATAACCCAAACGAAATCTATATGTTTGATACTGAATATTTTTCTCTAAAAGATTTTCAAACGGTTCAAAATGGAGGTACTTTTGGTAGCAAAGTGGCAAGTGATACGATGGATTTTGCTCTCACTTCAAAAGAATTTATTGAACAAACTCCCAATCCAGCTGATTTTGGGGATTTACATTTCAAGCATTTTGTGATGCACA
>JALOLV010000093.1 GCA_025455785.1 Spirosomataceae bacterium
TGTTTGTTCCAAATCGTTTTAGGAACAACCCCAAACATAGCCCCTCCATCTAATTTAAAATGACCAGCATCAATCGAAAAAACTTGCATCTTTATATTGGTTTTGTTGTAAACTGATAAAAAAAGCGACTTTTAAGGTCGCTCGTCAAAAATATTTGAATCAGAATAATCTAAATTTCTCAACTTTAATTTCAACAAATATTTCTAATCATCATTCGAGAAACTCGATTTATTCAGCATTAAACTATTCTTTGATACCGTATTTATCGGCAAATTTCTTATACAGACGCTTCTGTTTATCATCGAGGTCGATTTTCTTTCCACGAATAAACGCATGTTCTACTTTACTCGTACGCATATCCAACAAATCCCCAGCCGATACAACGATTGTCGCATTTTTACCAACTTCGATAGAGCCAACTTGTTTATCAATGCCTAAAATTTTTGCGTTATTAAGCGTAATCATTTGTAGTGCCTGTTCGGGGGTCATCCCAAAACCAGCGGCAGTACCAGCAACAAAGGGTAAATTACGAGTACGCCAAAATTCTTCGGTATAGTACATTCCAACAGTCAAGCCTGCTTTCATTAATTCGGCAGGCAATTTGTAGGGTTTCCAAACATCTTCATCGGCCGAATTTGGCAAACGGTGCGTAGGCGAAACGATTACCGGAATATTATTTTCTTTTAAGAATTCTAAGGCAAAATCGGCATCTTCGCCACCCACAACCACAATTTTAGATATTTTGTATTGTTTTGCGAGATTAACGGCTTCAATGATTTCTTTTCCGTCATTTACACGAATATAAAGATTTTTAATTCCATTGAATAAACCTTTCATATCCTCAAATTTAGCATTGAGCGGCGTAGGATTCTTGATTTCAGAATAAGCCAAAGCATCACCAAAAAACTTATGTAGCTCGTTTTTTTGTTCTACATATTTTTCGTTTTTCTTGATGACAAAACGTAATTCATCAAAGTTAAATTGACGAGCGATTAACGCCGGATAATTCAACCAAATACCATCATCTTTTTTAAGCAAAGCGTCTTCCCAGTTCCATCCATCGTATTCCATGATTGAAGAATTGCCCGAGATAATTCCACCCTCTGGAGTCGCCTGCCCAATTAAGATTCCGTTGCCACGAATCGTAGGTATCACCTCAGAATCGGTATTATAGGCTACGTATGAATGAATATTAGGATTGAATTGTCCAATTTCGGTATGGTCAATAGTAGCTCTTACCGATGAAATCTCAACCAAACCAGCCAAAGCCGAAGGAGCAATCAAGCCCGGATAAACTTGTTTGCCACTGACATTGATAACTTCGGTATTAATTCTATCAAAGTTTGTATTGGCATCTCCAACAGCCGTGATATTTCCTTTATCAAATACCACCACTCCATTTTGTATAATTTGCCCATTACCAATATGGATTGTTCCACCTACCAACGCAATTGGCTTGGTTTGAGGCAAAGCAGGAGCCGAATTTTGAGCAAAAAGGCTAAAGATTGAAATCTGTAAAAAACTCAGTAAAAGTAAGGTTTTCTTCATTGAATAGTTTGATTTACCTTTTTTGATGAAAGTGTCAAAAAGAACAGTCTGGCAAGTTTTTCTGTTATTGAATCCAAATATCTTATTTTTTTTCTGAAAATAAAAACGCCACCTAATTTCTTAGATGGCGTTTTAGAATAATAAGATGAAATGAGATTATTTCACAATTCGATTATCCCAGTTTACCTCTTGAACTGGACGTTCCATGTTTTCAAGAACTTTCATTCCTGCAACTGGAAGTTCAATATCTGACAAACGGTTCAATCTTCTATAATCAAGCCAACGATGACCTTCATACCAAAGCGAGTAGAATCTCTCTTTGAGGATTGCATTAACCAAAGAGGCTCTGTCGGTTGCACCAGCATAATTGCCCAAACCATTGGCTTTACGCACCGCATTGATATTAGCAACTGCGGTAGTAGTTGCGTTGGTATTGGCTGCAACTTCGGCAGCAATCAACATTAGCTCTTCGTTACGGATAATTGGAACAGCATCAGTAGCAGCACGGTACATATTGGCCAAATATTGCGAAGTATAAGACGCACCACCAGCCGAGTAAGTGATAGCTGGGGTCTGAACCGCAACTTTGGCTAATCTCTTATCGCCTGCCTCTGCGGCATCCCACATTTTGACATTTCCGACAATTCTTACCGATGTTGAGTTAAGAAGCGGGTTACCTTCATCAGGGCTTGAAGGGTTAAACGAATGTTTAGGACCCAAGTTAATATCGCCAGCTATATCGTAAAATGACTGCGAAAGAGCAGTTGATGCCTTGGCGTTGTCTCCTTGATAAAGAGCCACACGAGCCGCAACGGCACGATTAAATCTCTTGAAATTGGCTGGAGTAGTAAAACCCGCAAAACCAGTTGGTAATGTAAACGGAAATGCAGTACCCGCAGCATCAAGTTGGGCGGCACCGTCATCGAGCAATTTGGCAATACCGGCCAGAGATTCCGCATAAGTAGCAGGTTTGCTCGGATTGAATGGGTCTTCGACATTCAGACGAACTCCATTTTTACCTTGTGCATTAACCATATATAAGTATGCTAACCCCTTAAAGGTATTGGCGATGCCTTTGTAAGCATTTTTTTGCTGGTCGGTTACCGATGTTGTATTATCACAAGCCTTTATAATAATATTGGCCTGACGTACTGGCAATCCAAAACTTGTAGTTGCTCCGTTATAAAACGCCGAGTTATCAATGGGTCTAAGACCATTTAATTCTGTCCACCAACGAGATTCGGTAGTGTTAAAATTAAAAAGCTCTTTGCCCACGACACCCACCACACGTGTGTAGGTTTCTAAACCATTACGAGCAACAGAAAATTGACCAATAATAAGTGCGTCGAGCTGTGCTTTAGAAGCATTTGTAGTAACGGCATCAACGCTCGGGAAGTTGGGGTCAAAGACCGGTTCCAGTTCACAAGAATTCAATGTTACAACTGACATTGCAACTCCTGCTAAATATAAGAATTTGTTTTTCATATTATTCGATGAAATTTAGTCAGTTAATAAAATTAGAAATCAACACTCAAATGGAACATTACACGGCGAACCAATGGAGCCGAACCAAGTTCAACACCCGAACCCAAGGCCGACGAACCAAAGTTTGAGTTTTCTGGGTCGTATCCAGCCGTATAATCGGTCCATCTGTAAAGATTATTGCCCGAAATACCAATTCTTGCACCTTCTACAACATTCTTAAATGTCTTATTCATAAATGCTTTAGGTACTCGGTAGTAAATTGCTGCCTCACGAAGTTTGAAGAAACTCGTTACAACTGGATTAAATCCGGGCTTTGGTTTACCATTCTCATCTAAACCGTTTACATTCTGACGATACAATCCGTTTGGTGTGCCGTCTCCTGCTAAGTCTGTATCGTTCCAATCGTAAGTATTTCCACCTTCATCCCAAAGAACACGTGCCAAAGAAACGACAGTGAATTTATGACGATAATGACCCAACATAGAAAATTCAAAGTTTTTCAAGAACGAAATTCTTTGGTTGAGTGAGAATTCAAATTTAGGTTGTTGGTCGCCGTAAACAGTCCAAGAAGTAGGGTCGTTTGGATTTGTACGTGGCTGGCCCACAATTTGAGTTGGTGAGAAACCTTCTTTGATTCTCCATTGCCCGAAAGTAGCACCGAAGCCACCAGTCAAACGCTCTGGAATATCCAAACGAGTGATTTCTGAACGGTTGAACCAATAGATTGGCTGAACAAACCATTTAAAGTTTGGCTTATCCATAACCTGAGCACCGATAGTAATCTCGACACCTTTATTGGTCATATCAGCAGCATTTACCGAGGTTGAGGTTACACCAGTTGTAGGGGCAGTAACCAATGGCTGAATCAAATCAATAACTTTTTTATTATATAGAGTAATCTCTCCAGTAACTTTGTTGTTGAACAAACCAAAATCTAAACCATATTCAAACTCAGTAGCTCTTTCTGGTTTTAAAGTAGTATTGCCCAATACAGTAGAAGGACGCAAACCACCTTGTCCGCCAACACCCACAACACTCATCTGGTTGAACAATGCACCAAAGTTAGCAAAACCTGCAGTTTCGCCATAGGCAGCACGAACCTTCAATTGGCTAATTGGAGTAGATTCTAACCATGAGCCTAATTTATTGAGGTTGGTTGCTATCGAAGCTCTCGGAAACGCCGTAAACTGATTGGCATCGCCATTCAATGTAGAGCGGTCGAAACGAATACCACCCGAAACAATAACTTTATCAGAGAAATTCACCTCTTCTTGGGCAAAAATACCTTGGTTTACTATTTTTGTATAAAAAATATCTTGTCCGAATACTCTCGCACGGGCAGCATTTGAAACACCCGCTGGCAAGCCTGTACCACGGATATAATTTTCTCTACCATCTCTTCCCCATTGAATGATACCAGCCGATGTCGTGAAATTCAATTTGTTGTCCATGGCACTTGCAGTATGAACAGCCGAGAATTGAATATTGTAGTTAGTTACCTCCGTACGAGTATCTTGTGCAAATCCCGGGTTTGGCTCAGCCAACTGCGATTGTAGGTCAGAAGGTAACCAAATCAAGGCCGTACCATTTTGATAATCGGCACCACCGCCCAATTTAAGCGTAAGCGATTGTTTCTCTGTATTTAGAACACGGGCCGTAAGATTTAAACCACCAATAAAACGATTAACATCTTGGTTGTTTATCGCACGGTCTCTGATTGCCAGTGGGTTTTCGCCAACTGGGTTTCTTGGATAATTACCTTGTGCATCTGGATACAAATCAATGAATGGCGGAGTGTATGGCAAATTGTAGCCGTAGTTGATAGTAGAATTATCATTACCAACCCAACCACGGTCGTTGTCAGTGTTGATAAAGTTCATATTCACGCCCAAATCCAACCATTTAGTTACTTTGTTGTCAATATTGGCTCTGATAGAAGCACGTGTAAATCCAGTATTTTTTACGATACCGGTCTCGTCAGAATAGTTAGCGTTTACAAAGAAACTTGTTTTTTCGCTACCACCTGTAAAACTCAAACGAGTGTTTCTGATGCTACCAGTTTCGCCAAAAACAACTTGCTCCCAGTTTGTGAATCTACCATTAGCTGCTGCAAATTGCGAAGCATAACCAAAGTCCGCTGCTTTTTTGGCATCCCACGAAGCTCCACCGTAGAAAGCGTAGGCGTTTGCCGCACCTAAATCTTGACCAAAGCTAATTTTAGTTTTACCACCTTTACCTTTTTTAGTAGTAATCAAAACTACACCTGCGTTTGCACCCGTACCATAAATAGCTGCTGCCGACGCACCTTTCAAAACTTCAATTTTTTCGATGTCATCTGGATTCAAATCCGCCAAGCGGTTGGCGTTATTATCTTGAGCCGAAGCCGCCGAGCCACTTGTAGCTTTGTTTGCCTGAGAGCGTCCGTTTGAGTATTGGCTATTGTCAATAAATACACCATCAACAATAATCAATGGCTGAGACGCCGAAGAACCTAAAGTAGATACGCCACGAAACTGCATATTGAAACCACCACCCGGCATAGAGCCGTTTGACATGATATTGGCACCTGCCAATTTACCTTGAATCGCACCGTCGGTCGTAACTGGCGTAGTTGTACCTACCAAGTCTTTTGCTGAGAGAGTAGCTACCGCATTGGCGAGGTTACCTCTTTTTACACTCGTAGCCAAGCCCGATACTACAACCTCATCTAAGGTATTGGCGTCTTCTGACAAAACAACGTTGATTGTTGTACTGTTGCCAACTTTGACTTCTTGGGTTTCAAAACCGATGGCAGAAAAAACAAGAGTAGAACTCGAAGCAGCCTGCACACTAAACGAACCTTCTCCGTTGGTTACGGTTCCTTTTGTAGTACCTTTTACTTTAACACTCACGCCCGGAATACCCGAACCTGAGCCATCTTTGACAACACCGCTGACTGAACGGTCTTGTGCCCATAGCGTACTGCTCAAAAGCATGAACAAGCACGCCCACATAAGTGAGTAGCTTTTTTTCATTTGGGAAATTGTTTGTTGTTAGGTTAACAAATTACTAAAACTTTCACAAAGTAGCAGGAGAAGATTGTAAAAAGCAAGTAGTTTAGAATTAAATTTTGCAGGAGTGCATAATTATAAAATATTCTTTGTCTATCAAGTTGATAGTTTAGATTTGAAAGCCACTCCAACAAAAAAGCCTTCTCATTGAGAAAGCTTTTTGTGTACAACCCTAACCACTATGATGAAACAAATCTACTTTGTTTACGAAAATCTTATTTGTGTGTATTTCTATGATAATCTCCGTAATCTTTTTTTCTCCATCTTGATAAATAGAGCAATTCATAAACTCCAATTGCAATCAATGATAACACCAAAAGTATTTGGATGAGAAACATAAAATTGACGTTTCCAATGTGTGATTCGATAGCGGTAAATGTAAACATATATCAGTCTATTTTGTTGTTACAAAGTTGGGAAGCATATTCTAATCTTTTTAGCGTAAAAACCCCTAATCTTTGTACGTGAATTACGGTATTTTTTAAGAAAATTGTTAGTAATTGAGCAAAATCTTATCAAACGGTTATAGATGAAAATAAAAATAAGCACGAAAGTCGAGCAGAATATCGAACAAGTATGGAATCAATTCGACGTCAATCTTTTAAAAAAACTTTCTCCGCCTTTTCCGCCAGTAAAAGTCTTGCATTATATTGGACATCAAATTGGTGAGAAAGTATCGTTTGAGTTAAATTTTTTTATTTTTAAGCAAAAGTGGGAAAGTGAAATTACAGACAATAGAATAGATGAAAATGAGCGATATTTTATTGATGAAGGAAGGATTTTGCCTTTTTTCTTGAAATATTGGAAACACAAGCACAGAATCGTAAAAAGTAACTCTGGGAGTAAAATTATCGACGAAATCGAATTTAAGACCCCAAGTATTTTGACGGATTATATTTTTTACCCATTATTGTACTTACAATTTCTTTATCGCAAACCTATTTATCAAAAATTATTTCGAGTTTAAGGTTTCTGGATTAGGTTTTGATTTAATCCTAAACAAGAAACCTAATCTTTGAAGCCCTAAATTAAGTATGAAATTAAACGTTACTGCCAAAATCTTTATAGGTATGACCCTCGGTATCATCGTTGGGTATATTCTAAATCAAAGTCTTAGTACAGAAACTCTCGAAGAATGGAGCAAATATCTCAATTTATTGAGTAAGATTTTTTTGAGACTCATAAAAATGATAATCGGGCCGTTGGTCTTCTCAATTCTTACAGTGGGGATTGCCAAACTTGGAGACTTTAAGTTAGTAGGCCGAATCGGATTAAAAACATTAGGGTATTTTTATTTTGCCACTATTTTATCGTTAATTACTGGTCTTGTCGCCGTTAATATACTCCGCCCGGGCGATGGTATGCAGGGTAAGCTACCCGCTGCGGGAGCCGAAACGGGTGTCGAAACCAAAAAAATGACATTGGAGAACTTCTTTGAACACCTTATTCCAGAGAGTATTTTTCAAGCATTATCGACCAATGAGATTTTGCAAATTGTAATTTTTGCAATTTTCTTCGGAGTTGCTACTGCCGCTATTGGCGATAAAGGAAAGGTTATCATTAAAGGACTCGACTCAGTATCTGAAATAATGTTTAAGGTTGTGGGTTACGTAATGCAATTTGCTCCTTATGCAGTTTTTGGTGCAGTTGCGAGAGTTGTCGCACAAAAGGGCTTAGGAATCTTGGCCGATTACTTGTATCTTATCATTTGTTTCTTCGCAACCCTCATTTTCTTTGTTTTAGTGGTTTTGCCAGCAATTTGTCTTTTTGCCAAAGTGCCTTACTGGAAGCTACTTTCTTACGTAAAAAATGCTCTTTTCTTATCATTCGGAACGGCCAGTTCGGAGGCTTCGATGCCTTTACAAATCGAAAAACTAAAAGAATTTGGTATTTCAGACCGAATTGTGAGTTTTGTGCTGCCACTCGGTTATTCTTTTAACCTCGATGGCTCGATGATGTACATGACTTTTGCTACTGGCTTCATCGCCCAAGCCTACGGCATAGATTTGAGTTTAGGTCAGCAGATTACCATGCTTCTTACCTTACTCATTACGAGCAAAGGCATAGCGGGTGTCCCGAGAGCTTCTTTGGTAGTAATCGCAGGTACAATGGCCATGTTCAATCTACCTTCTGAGGGTCTTATCTTGCTTTTTGCAGTAGATTGGCTTTTGGATATGGGACGCTCTGCGACTTCGGTGGCAGGTAATGCGGTTGCTACGGCAGTTGTAGCCAAATGGGAAGGAGAATTGAAAGAGAGTTAATACAGAATATGAATTATAAATAACGCTGACGGGGGGATTGAATCCCGTCAGCATTAAATCAAAAAAAACCTTAAATTTTTACTTCCTTGCCAGTTTGTACAGACTTGTAGATGGCTTCTACAACCCGAATATCTCTTAGGCCTTCTTCGCCGGGTGCTATCAAAGCAGTATTTGATATAATGGATATACAGTCTTCGTCCATTTGTTTGGCTTGCTGACTCTTAATTGGAAAATTGATGATAGTTCCATCCGACATACTTCCTTTGTTGCCGTTGTATCCTGACTGTGGCTCCATTTTGAGCCAGCCTTTCTCGTAATTTACTTGGAGATAATTCATATTGATTCCAAAACTGGTTTGGCAAGCCGCCCTTGCTCCACTCGGAAACTCCAACTGAAACATCATTGTCTCTTCAACTTCTTTGTAAATCTCAGGTCGAGTAGTTGAGGCTTGGGCAATTACACTGATTGGTTCTTCGCCTGTTGCCAATCTGGCACCTTGGAGAGCATAAACTCCCATATCTCCCATTACGCCTCCACCGAGAGCTTTACTCTGCTTCCAGTGAGTAGTACGCCCATCAAAATACCCTGCTGCACTATTAATCATTTTTACTTTACCAAATTTCTTCTCTTTGGCGACTGCCATATAAGCCTGAATATTTGGGTCGTGCTGACAGCGATAACCAATTGCCAATTTTACTTTATTCTCGGCACATGCTTTTATCATTGCTTCACAGTCGGCGACAGTTGGGGCCATTGGCTTCTCACAAAAAACGTGTTTGCCGGCTTTAGCCGCTCTCACAACAAACTCACGGTGCATAGAAGGCGGAAGCACAACGTACACTACATCAATATCTGGATTATTGGCAATTTGGTCGAAGTTTTGATAGTTATAAATATTTTTATCGGGAATACTATACTTTTTCTTCCAAGTCTCGGCTTTTGAAGGTGTACCCGTTACGATTCCTGCTAAGTAACATTTTTCGGTCAATTGCAGTGCTGGAGCGAGTAAATCGGTACTGTAATAACCCAAACCAACTAAAGCAATTCCGAGTTTATCCTTGACAGGTCTGGTTGAGGCCAATAAAGAATTACCCGAAAAAAGAGTAGTTGCACTTGCGAGTGCCAATTTTGATAAAAAATCACGTCTTTCGATTATCATTTTCAGTAGTTTTTTTGATTAGTGATGAAAATTAGTGAAAATTTTAAAACGCTCTTGCAATGTATGAAAGAAATTTATAATTTTGCACCACGATTCGGTTCCATAGCTCAGCTGGATAGAGCAACAGATTTCTAATCTGTGGGTCTTAGGTTCGAATCCTAATGGAATCACAAAATCAAAAATCCTCA
>JALOLV010000481.1 GCA_025455785.1 Spirosomataceae bacterium
TTGATGTAGATGAACGTTCTTCTTAGCAATTTATGTGTGTACCAATATCGGTCTGTTTCTGAGTTAAAAGATTTTTGTTGATAATAGGATTTATGAGCTATCTCCCACTGCTTGAACTGACTCAACCAAGCAATTTTGTCGTTATGAGTCGATATTTTACTAATCATTAGTACGATTTTTCGAAGTTCTTTGGCTGATTCGTGTTTAGGACTATTGGTAAGCCAAATGAGGCTCTGACGCTGAATATGTACCAAACAACGTTGAATTTTGGTCTCAATCAAGACCTCTTTAATCGCTCTGAGTGTACCTTTTTGCCCATCTACTGTGATACTTTCAATCTTTAAACCTAATCGTAATAGGTTCTGTAAATCTTCTTTAATTTCTTCATATCTTTCCTCATCACTAAACCTGATAAGTTGGGTATAGTTACTGTGATGGTCTTGATAACTAATCAGGCAAAACTGCTTAAAGTAGGTTCCGTCCATCCGCATATGAAGCACTCGATTATTTTGAATTTTTAGCACAGGGGCTTGTGCTAAACACTCATAAAATAGGGTTTGAAGTGTTCGTGGGCTATAACCACTCTCCCTACTCAAAACCTTCAATGTTTGGCGTTCTAAAACCCATTTCTTAAACCAAACAAAACGATTCTTTTGGCGTACATCTTTACGTTGTTCACAATACAAAATTCCACAATTTTTACACTTGTATCGCTGTTTGCCTGCCTGTTTTCCCCATTTGATACTGGACTGAAATCCACACGCCCAGCATCGCTTTTTTTTCTATTTTCATGAAACAAAAAATGATTGATGAAACTAATTTCATCAATCATTCAAAATATACAAGATAAGTCGCTGATTATTAGTTTATTACATTTAATAATTGTGCATTTTACCAACTATTTTTTGCTATTATACCAAATATTGAGTTTACGGCTGTAGCCATCAACGTTTTTAGGGTTGAAGCCCCAAATTGAATGATTTTTTGTACTCCACGCCCCAACGGACTTTTGGTGCAGAAACCCTAATCATACTTTGAGCCTTCCAAAAAAACTTTCCAGACAATTTATCAAAAGTCCGTCTTTTTCAACCCTTTGCAACTTTTTATCGGTAAAATTGACCCTAAAGTTATTAGATTTTACACTATCCGCAATTACGAAAAATTGCTTCTTTCTATCATTTAGCTTGAAAGGTAATTCGGCTAATTTCTGGGCAAAATAAGGTTTATCGAAGTCTTGAGGGTCATAAGGAAAAACAACGAACATCTCACCAAATTTGCTGGTGGCTCTTTCGAGATTAAATTGTCTTGCGTCGTTATCTTTTTGAATAAAATCAAATGTTTTAGCTTCAATTGCAATGGCATTGCCTTGTTTGGTGATGAGAAGAATATCGTACTCGGCAAAGGTATCGCTCGACTCAGAAGAAATTTTTACATTTGAGTAGGCCTCAATAATGTTGTGATTATTATTGCTTAAAAATTCATAAAAACGGTATTCGAGTAAGCCCTCAAAATAACTGGCAGTTTTGGTGTATCCCAAACTTTTGAGTAAAGTATTATCCAACTTTATATTCTGAGAATTGAGCTTTAGTGCTAAATCGGGGTCATTTATGTTAATAAATTCTTCATTCTCTTCAAAGTTTAGAAACTTTGAAAGAAGCGATAAATGTACATCTCCGGGCTTTTTAAACACCAAAGATTTAATAGCCGTAGCAAGATTATTCAATTTTGTAGTATGTATAAAAGTGGCTAAGCTCAATGGCTTGTTTGTCTTTTTTAGTTCACTGGCTATTTTAAGTTCGTTTTCAGAAATGGCGGTCTTTAAAAATCCATCTTTCAGGTGTTTTTCAATTGATTCTACAATGAAATCTGACCGTGATTTACTTTTTAGTAATTCCGAAATGTCATCGAGGCTAAATCGCTCGGTGGTATCAATCATCGTGTTTGAAGTGTGTGTAAAAGCATAAGCTCTAAACTCATTGTAGGCAAACAAATCATTAAATTTGATAGCTGAAAGTTGTTTTTTGTGATGATAAAACAATTTTGCCGACTGGATTTTCTGATTGTAAGATAGTAATATTTCGTCGGCACTTAAATTTACATCAGTGTTCAGTTGCTCGGTTATCAAAACACCTTTTTGGTTATGGATAATCTCAATGGTTGGAACTTTGAAATTATTGGGTGGGTTCAGATAACATATTCTATCACTTGGGCTGTTGCGTTTATAAAAGCATTGGTACATTGCCAACATCATTGGTTTTAGCCCGCCACCAATATTCCAGTAAACTGTTTCATTAATATCTATTTGCTCTTCAACATATTTGTTTATTTTTTGGATGACCCATTCTAATTGTATATCGCCCCCAGCATCGTCATTCGGGATAGTAAGGTCAATGGTATCGGTTTGAATATTTTTTGAGTTTAGCATCGAAATCATACCTCTCGCCCACCCTCTGGTCTTGGCGTGTTTTGATTCTACAACCACAACTTTTTTTACTTCTTGAAACTGAACGGCTGGGATTAAGTTAGT
>JALOLV010000482.1 GCA_025455785.1 Spirosomataceae bacterium
AAAATAGCGGAAAACCTACATTGATTTTCCGCTAAAAACTTAAATTCTGAAACTCTCAAACGAATGTATATCATCAATGAGGAGGCTCTTTTTGCTCTTGGTGGCACGAATAGCAACTCATCGTAACTGGCTGACGAAAAGTTTTAAGGCTTGCCAAAATCTCTTTGTTCAGCTTGGCGGTCATGTCAAACATTTCACGAGTTTGGTTGAAGTGGCGTGGTTTTTCCGAAGAAAAATCATTCAAATCGTGGCAAAATTTGCAAGTTACGCCCAAGGCGTGTCCCCAGTTATTCATCACGCTCAACACTCCTTCAACAGTTTTACCTTTTAAGGTTTTGATGTTTTTGAAAACCGAATCGGCGGGCATTTCTAATTTACCAGCGTATTTGACTTTAAGTTCATCAATTTGCCTTTGGCGGTCGGCCATCATTGTGTCTTTGGCGATTGCTTTGGTGGTGTTTTTGGTATTGTTTAGTGTAACAAACGAACTAACTGCCACAAAAACAAAAAGAATTGGTACAAGAATCTTCATAGTATGAGGTTATTATTAACAGATGGGCTAATATAATTAAAATCTTAGAGTTTTTCTAAAAGTGCCATGTAAAATCCATCGAATCCATCTTTTGCGGGCGAAACGCGTTTTTCGTCAATAAATTTCCATTGATTTGGACTCTCCTTCAAAAAACGCTGTACTTGTTCTTCACTTTCCGAAGGCAAAATGCTACAAGTTGCATAGACCATTTTGCCGCCTTTTTTAAGGATTTGTGAATAATTCGATAAGATTTCGTACTGTGTTTTCTTAATATTTTCGATAAATTCGGGCTTCAATTTCCATTTTGCATCTGGATTTCGCCTTAAAACCCCAAGACCCGAACACGGCACATCGAGCAATAATCTATCTGCCGAATCTTTCATGCGTTTGATGGTTTTAGGCTCAATCAATCGGGTTTCAACATTCTGCACATTATTTCGTTTCGCTCTACGCTTGAGTTCTTGAAGTTTCCATTCTTCTACATCCATAGAAATAATCCTTCCTTTATTCTGCATCAAAGCCGCCAAATGCAGGGTTTTGCCTCCTGCACCCGCACAGGCATCCACGACTCTCATGCCTGCATCAACATCTAAAAACGGAGCAATGTACTGACTACCAGCATCTTGTACTTCAAAATTACCTTGTTTAAAAAGTTCGGTCGAGAAAACATTCGTTCGTTTTTTCAGAATCAACGCTTCGGGTAAATCTGCCACAGTTTCGGTTTCGATGCCAATGGCTGATAGATAATCTTGCAACTGATTTCGACTCATTTGTAGCGTATTTGTTCTTAAAATTACGGGTGCTTGTTGGTTAAGAGCATGTAATTCGGCATCCCAATTATTGCCCAATTCTTTCTCTCCGATTTCATCCAACCAATCCGGAATTGATTCTCTGATTTTACGAATTTTTAGTCCTTCTTCGTAATTTTTCAGAATTTTTGCAGCGTTTATTCTATCAAATTCTATCCATTTTGGTAATTCTATTTTGTTGATAATCAGCCAATTTGCGAAAACTTGCCAGAAAAGCCCCATCCCTGACCCTTCCCCCGATGGGGAAGGGAAATTCCCATCAACATTCAACTTCCGCCACCACCTCACAATCTCATAGACATTCTCGGCAATGAAACCCCTATCTCTCGCTCCCCATTTTTTGTTTGATTTCAGAACGTATTCTATAACCTTGTCGGCTTGACGATTTTCTTGAAAAATTTGTTGAAGAGCATAAATAACGGCTTCGACAAGCGAACGGTGAAGTTTCATAAATATCTACGATTCGGATTTGTCCGAAATTATTTGACAATTTTTAAATTTGTTGGTGCAAAAGTACGTTATTTTGCAATCATAACATTGTGAAACTTCCAAAATGAAATATCCCAGTTTTTCGGCAAGCAGACTTTTTATTTACATTTTTTTGAGTTTTTTCTTCACTTTTGGAGCTTCGGCACAATACCGAATTGAGTTGAAAATCAAGGGTTTAACTTCAAAAGATAAGTGCTATTTGGTTCATGCTTTCAGAGATGAAAAATCCTATATTTTTAAAGATACAACCGATGTCGATGCCAACGGAAATATCGTTTTTGAAGGTAAAGAAAACCTACCGCAGGGTTTGTATTCAATCGCCCAAGGGCAATCTAAACTTTTTGACTTTGTTGTAGCCGACCAGAAATTTACCATCGAAACTGATACCATAAATTTGCTTGGAAACATGAAAATCACTGGCTCAAAAGAAGCCGCCGATTTTGCCGAATTTGTTAAAAACCGTATCGAAATCGTCAGAAATGCTGATAAAACATCACCCCAACAGCAACAAGCCGCCTACGATAAATCGGATGAATTAACCAAAAACTACATCAAAAACCACCCAAATACCTTTTCTGGGAACTTTCTAAAAGCGACTTTAAGTGTTGATATTCCGCAGCTACCTGCCAATGCAACTCGCAAAGATACCATTGCCTTGACCGATTACTATTACAAGCACTATTTTGATAATTTAGA
>JALOLV010000483.1 GCA_025455785.1 Spirosomataceae bacterium
ATTGGCCGAGGGAATCAATTGGCCGGCATTTGAACTTACCTTAAAAACGTTCAGCCAAAAGTATTTTAAAGACTCTATCGAGCAACTCAAAAAAGACGGTGCCAAACCCGACGAAAGAGGCGAAGTATTTAGTACCCGTATTTTGCCTTTTGCCGATGAGCATTTCGATAAAAATATCGGTGGCGGGCGTTCTATTAGCATCGTTTATCCATATACATTGCTCATAATCAGCATTTTCATCTTGTTGATTGCGTGTATCAACTTTGTCAATCTGAGCATCGCTCGTTCGCTTACACGTGCCAAGGAGGTTGGCATGCGGAAAGCACTCGGAGCGTTAAAAACCCAAATTGTCGGGCAGTTTTGGGGCGAAGCCTTCATTATTTGTGTTTCGGGATGGTTGATTGGGCTTGCGATGGCCTACTTTTTTATTCCACAATACAATGCCATGTTTCGTAGCAATCTAAAATTTGCCGAAGTACTCAATCCAACAATTTTTGCTTTACTATTTGGTGTTTTTGCTCTCATCACGCTGATTGCTGGCGGATACCCCGCTTGGTTTGTTGCTAAGTTTAATACTATCGAGGTTCTCAAAGGTAAAGTTCGGGTGAGCAATCGCTCAGGATTCATCCGAAACGCTCTCATCATCACGCAGTTTACATTCTCTGTACTGCTTATTTGCTGCACCTTAATCATCTGGAATCAGATTGATTTTTTGCGTAATTCTCCGATTGGGTATGAGCAATCCAACGTCATTAGTATTCCCGTTGGCAACGAGATGACTGGCAATAGAATGGTCGAGTTATTCAAAAATAAATTGGCTGGCGAACCTCGCATCAAGAGTATTACGGCCGCTGATAACAATTTAGGGAGAGGTAAAGACGGAAGTAACTCAAAATCGGTTTTTGGTTTTGTGCAAGAAGAGAAAAGTTATTCGACCAATGGGCTTTTTGTAGATTACGACTACATCAAAACCGTCGGGTTGAAATTAATCGAAGGGCGTGATTTTTCTACTCAATACGCTACCGACTCGACCGAGGCCTGCATCATCAACGAATCTATGGCAAAGCAGTTGGGTGGCAAAAACCTAATTGGAAAAAGAATTATGCTCGGCGAAAAGGGCAAAGTGATTATCGGAATCGTCAAAGATTATCATTTTGAGTCACTCAAAAACAAAATTGAATCAATTACCCTAATGATTAAGGGCTTCGATTATACTTATTTATTCGTCAAAATTGCTCCCGAAAACACCGACGCAACGATGGCATTGCTCGAAAAAACCTATAAGTCAATCGCTCCGAAGTCAGAGTTTATGGGTTCATTTTTAGACGAAAACCGAGAAAATCAATACCAAAGAGAAAAACGTCTTTCGCAGATATTCATCAGTGCGGCCATTTTGGCGATAATACTCTCATGTCTTGGGCTTTTTGCCATTGCTTTGATGATGATTGCCCAACGCACCAAAGAAATCGGTATTCGTAAAGTTTTGGGGTCATCGGTCAGTGGATTGGTCATTTTATTAAGCAAAGACTTCCTAAAACTCGTTTTTGTTTCAATCATAATCGCCTCGCCGATAGCGTATTATGCCATGAACGAATGGCTTTCTGATTTTGCTTATCAGGTCGGAATCCAGTGGTGGGTTTTTGTGGTTGCTGGGTTTTCGGCTATTCTGATTGCATTCTTGACCGTCAGTTTTCAATCAATCCGAGCGGCCTTGATGAACCCTGTAAAATCTCTGAAATCTGAATAATTTTTGAATAAATACAACTTTCTCTACGCCTCGTATCGTTCAAGATGCGAGGCGTTTTATTTTGATAAATCGGAATTTTGTATATTTGGACTTTCGTTTCTGCACAACCTCCGATAATTACAAAATTTACGATATAGAAATGCAAACTTCATCAACAAAAACACCACAATTACCCGATATTGACAATATATATTTGGCCGCCGAGCGTTTGGCAGGGGTCGCCTCGCATACACCATTGATGCACAATCTGAACCTTTCGGAGCGATACGGAGCTAATATTTACCTCAAGCGTGAAGATTTACAAGTTGTCCGCTCTTACAAAATCCGAGGTGCGTATAACAAAATGGCGAGCCTTTCGGCAGAACAACTCGCAAAGGGCGTTGTGTGTGCCAGTGCGGGCAATCACGCCCAAGGATTGGCGTATGCGTGCCGCAAAATGCAGGTTTCGGGAACAATCTTTATGCCTACAACCACTCCTGCCCAAAAAGTAAAACAAGTGGGGATGTTCGGTAAAGAATTCGTCAAAATCGAATTGGTGGGCGATACCTACGACGATGCCTACTACGCCGCAAAAGCTTTCTGCGAAGAAAATCACGCTACTTTCATTCACCCATTCGATGATTTACAAGTGATGGAAGGGCAAGGAACGGTAGGTCTCGAAATATTCAAAGATGCCAATTTCAAGATAGATTATTTACTTTTTGCCATCGGCGGTGGTGGACTTGCGTCTGGCGTTTCGACGGTTTTTAAGCAATTATCGCCCAA
>JALOLV010000094.1 GCA_025455785.1 Spirosomataceae bacterium
GAAGTTACGGCGAGAAGAATCTATATTTTGCATTTTAGTCCAAATTTTAAATAATTGAAAAATACTAAACTTATCCAATTTTATTTCCCACCGCCGACATTTCCGGCAGCCACCATATCTGAGGCACGGTGAATTGCTTTACGGATGCGGTCGTATGTACCACAACGACAAAGATTTCCGCTCATAGCGGTGTCTATATCTTCATCTGATGGCTTAGGATTAGATTTCAATAACGCTACCGCCGACATGATTTGACCCGATTGACAATAACCGCACTGAGGCACTTGCTCCTCAATCCATGCTTGCTGTATGGCGTGAAGTTGGGTTTCGCCAATTCCTTCAACTGTCGTGATTTTTGCATTTTTAGCTACCGAAGAAACAGGTGTTTGACAAGAGCGGACTGGCTGTCCGTTTAGGTGTATCGTACAGGCCCCACACATGGCCATTCCGCAGCCATATTTTGTGCCTTTCAGACCCACAAAGTCTCTTATGACCCAAAGCAGAGGCATATCGGGTTCGACATCGACTTTGGTTTTTTTTCCATTGATGGTTAAGTTGAATACTGCCATTTTATTTTTGTTTAGTGCTGAATCGTAAATTATTACGTAAATTTTAATATTATGCAGGATTTTTGCAAGCATAATTCCATATTCAAGACACCAAAAGTTGATAAAATGTTGCTTTGAAGAATCTTAAAGTTTAGTAATTAAAAAAATATGTCGTTATCTTGCTCCGAAACAATCAAAAATGAAATTAATATTCAGTAAAATAGCTTTTTTAGGGTTTGCTTTAGATGTATTTTTTGCAGTGAGGGGCTATGCTCAAATTGATAATAAAAAGCTTGAATTTGTCTCCGAAATAGATACCTCTAAAATTAAAAAAGTACAATTTCAGCTTTCGTCATTAAATTACTTGAAAAATAATGAGTATTTCAACGAAATCGTTGATGGATATACACTTTTTGGAGTTTATCTCAATCCTCAAGTGAGTTATAATTTAACATCGAAAGTTAAATTGGAGGGAGGTGTTTTTTTAGATAAAACTTTTGGGAAGTCTGGTATTCAGCAATTTGAGCCTACATTTTCGATAAGATACCAGTCCGAGGATTGGCGATTGAATTTCGGGAATCTGGAGGCAAATGTAGCTCACAGGATGATTGAGCCTTTGATGAATTTTGAGCAAGTTATCAAAGACCCCCTCGAATACGGTATTCAGGCTAAATATCAGAAAAATAATATTTTTTTTGATACTTGGCTCGATTGGCAAAAAAGCACAATTGCGGGCGACTCGGGGCAAGAATATATTATGTTTGGAGTGAATTTTATGGGGTCAAAATTCAATGGCAAGAATTTTAATACAAATAATCAAAAACAATTGACGATTCAGCCGATAGTTCAACTCACAGCGTTTCATCAAGGCGGACAAAATACAACAAACGATTTGCCAGTTTTGACATTCATTAATTACGCTGCCGGATTTGGTTTTTGTAAGCCTTTAAACCCGAAATGGAGCCTTACTTTTGAACCATACTTTGTTGGTTATCTCGAAAACAAGAATACCGGTAAAGCGGCATTCTTAAATTTTAAATTAGAAGCAAAAAAGACTAAGTTTTATGTAAATTATTGGAACGGAAACAATTACACTTCGCCGATGGGTGGAGATTTATATCAATCGGTTTCGAGGAAGTTTGGTAATGAGGATTACACCGAAAAAGTTAGGAAATTGTTGATATTTAGGTTTGTCAAAGAATGGGATTTGGTAGAGAATCTCAACTTATCGTTCAGATTTGAACCACATTACGACCTCAAAAATCGAATTTTTGAGCATAGCGAAGGTTTGTATTTGAGGCTGAAATTATGATATTTCAACAATTATTACGTGGCCATTTTAAAAAAAACTTTCGCCTAATACAGCTTCACTTTAGTTACTAAATATGACCACAAAAGAGCCAGAGATGCAATCACCAAAAATGCAAACGGAAGATTAATGGCTTTCGAGATAAATCCGATTACTACTGGGCCTGCCAAAAATCCAAAGATGCTAAATGTGTTCATAATCGCCAGACCTGCCCCGGGTGCCATGTTGGGTACTCTTGCTGCCGCACCGTATAATATCGGAGCCCCGCACGAAACACCCGCCCCCACCATCGCAAAACCAATAACCGAGGTGGCAGTATAAGGCAAAGTGACGGCCAAAATCAAGCCAGCCGCTGCGATAAATCCCCCAATTTTAATGACATTATTGGCCCCATATCGAGGAGCAAGGCTATCGCCCAAGAGTCTCCCGGCAGACATAAACATCGAATAACCTGCCAGTCCCCAACCCATAAAATACGGATTTGTTTCAACCACATCACGCATATATACGGCTGTCCAATCGGCCATAGTTCCTTCGGTAATATTGACACATAAACTCACCAAGACCATCATCGATAAAGCTCCTTTCGGAAACGAAAACTTTGATTCTCCTTCGTGGTCACTGACTTTTTCGTCTTTGATTGACATGATTCGTTTGAGGTTATATAGTGTAAGCAGAATCACAAAAACGCTCATTAAGTACATTTGTAGATTAGGCTGCACCCCAAGTCCAATCATAAAACTGGCAATAAACGAACCAATCATCAGACCGACGCTGAACATCCCGTGAGAGGTCGAGATAATGCTGATTTCTTCTTGGTGTTCGAGTGCAGTTACGCAGGTGTTCATTGCCACATTCGTTATCGCAATGCCGGTGCCGATTAAAAAAAGCCCCAGACCGACCATAGCTATGTGATTGGCACTCAACGGAATCGTGTAAACCAGAGCCGTGTAGATAATACCTCCAATTGTAGTATTTTTCATGCCGATTTTATTAATCAAAATCGTCGAGACTGGATTAAAAAGACCTGCCCCAAACGGCAAACAGAGGAGCAAAAGCCCCAATTGAGCATCGTCTAATCCGAATTTTTGTTTTACAAATGGAATCAGCGTCGCCCAATTACCAAAAAGAAAACCAATCGAAATAAAAACTGCTCCCAAAGCCAAACTTTGACGATGGGTAAAATATGTTTTAAGATGTGAAGTCATCGTTTATTAAAAAATTTGTGAGAAAAAAATCACAGTTTTAGATGGTAATTTCGATGCGATTTCCTTCAATATCCAGAATCACGCTTTCGTAGTAGCCATCGCCAGTCCAGCGGGGTTCGCCAATGATTTCAATTCCATCGTTTCTGAATCTCTCGGTCAATTCATCCACTTTTTCTTTAGAACCAACCGAGACAGCAAAATGAATCAGACCAGTAAATTGAGCATAAATATCGTTTTTTGAGGTCGGAATACTTGCCATTTGCATCAATTCTAACCTTGCTCCATCACTAAACGAAATAAAATACGATTCAAACCCCTTTTTGGCATTTATGTATTTTTCGTTTGATTTTCCATCAAAATATTTCTCGTAGAATCCCCTCATGGCTTCGAGGTCTTTGCAGTAAATGGCAATATGCTCGATTCGCATAAATTATGACAATAAAGTTAGAATTTTATCGAAGTTAATATCTTGATAATCAGATATGTAAGCGTTGCAAGGTGGTAGTTCTTCGGGTTTGTAGGTTGATAAAACACCAACCACTTTCATTTTGGCATTGATGGCGGCGGTTACGCCCGAGAACGAATCTTCAAACACAACGCAATCTGTTGGATTTACACCAAGATTTTCCGCCGATTTGAGATAAACTTCTGGGTTTGGTTTATGATGACTGACATGATGGCTTGCCAAGAGTGAACCCATTTTTTCACGTAGTGGCAATTTACTCAAAATCAAATCCATGTTTTCGACGGGTGCCGAGGTAGCTATGCCAGTTTTCACTCCGTTTGCTTTGAGTTCGTCAATAAATTCAAGGAGACCATTGATTGGCTTAACGTGTTCATCGTAAATTTGGCGAAACATCAATTCTTTTTCAAACTCCATTTGTTCAAATTCTTGGCCAACAACCTCACGACCAAGAAAATGCTTGAGGATATAACTGTTAGATTTGCCGTACATGTGAGCGATAAACTCTTCTTCGGTAGTACTGATGCCGTGTTTATCAAGAAACGCCTTCCAAGCCAATGAATGGTAGGGATTGGTATCGCAGATAACGCCATCCATATCAAAAATGACAGCGATATTACTATGATTCATAATTTTCTTAGGTTTAACTTTTACAAAATTAATGGGTTGCCGATTTCGATTCTAACATTTCATTAGCTGATAATAATACTGCATTGATATTTTTAGTGCAATTTTAAGGATAATTGTGCAAATACAGATTTATTCGGTGTCTATTTTAGTCTTTTCGGGTTCGTCTTTGGTGAGGTCTTTGATTAGATTTCCGCCGGCCGGAATCCAATCAGAAACCTTAGAAACAACCGCAGGTGCCACTTTGATTATATGCGAATAAACCAGCGAATCTTGGGTATATTTATCTGGAATTTTCACCTCAATCGTTTCGGTTAGCCAAAGAAAAATGCTAATGCCGAACAGCCACGTAAAAGCCCCGACAACTGCCCCAGCAAAGCTATCCATTGTTCCGAGAATTGTGAATCTGAGAGCTTTGCGAAGCATCCAACCAAAACGGTTCAATAGAAAAATTGTCGGAAAAAAAATCAGCGTAAAACTCAAATACGGCAAAAAACGATAACTAAGTTGTTCGCCAATGTGCGGAGCCAGCATGTTCATCCCGAATCCTAAAAACTTAAAACCAATTACAATTGCCACAATAAATGCCGCAACACCGATAATTTCGATTAATAAACCTTTCTGATAGCCTTTATATGCACCGTACAAAATGGGCAGGATGATGATGAGGTCGAGAATATTCATGAATTATGAGGAATGTTTTGGCAAAGATACACTTTTGATTTTGAGGTTGGATGGATGGATTTCTACAATTTTTCCTAAATTTGACAATAGATTATAAAACTGACCTATGAAAAAAATCATTGTACTATTTGTATTTATTTCAAACATTGTTTTGGCTCAGACTCCTCATTGGCGACCTACAATTCATTTTTCGCCCCAAAAAAACTGGACTAATGACCCCAACGGACTTGTTTTTCACGAGGGCGAATGGCATTTATTTTTTCAGCACAATCCGGAGGGCGATAGATGGGGGAATATGTCGTGGGGACACGCCGTAAGTACTGATTTGGTAAATTGGCAAGAATTACCCGTGGCGATTCCACAAGATTCGGTTTGGATTTTTTCGGGATGTGTCGTTGTCGATAAAAATAATACTGCTGGCTTCGGTGCCAATGCCATGGTAGCGATTTATACTGCCGATTATCACGGGAAAAAGGAAAATCAGCATTTAGCCTACTCGACCGATAAAGGCCGAACTTGGACAAAATATGCTAAAAATCCAATTATTGCGATTCCATACGGTTCAAAAGTTCCCGAAAAAGATTTCAGAGACCCAAATATCATTTGGCACGAACCTACCAAAAACTGGATAATGTCGGTTGTATTACCGAAGCAATTCAAAACTCAATTTTACGCCTCTAAAGACTTAAAAAATTGGACTTTTTTGAGCGATTTTGCTAAACAAGGAGATTTGCAAAAAATGTGGGAATGCCCAGCTTTAATCGAAGTTCCGATTGAGAATAGCAACGCCACGGCTTGGGTTTTGTTGATTTCGTCTAATGGACCATACCAAGATTACGTTGGGATGCAGTATTTTGTTGGCGAGTTTGATGGCAAAAATTTTAAGAATAGTAATTCGGCCGATACAAAACTTTATGTCGATTTTGGTCGAGATTATTATGCGGCGGTTCCGTTTTATGATGCTCCTGATAAACGAAAGATAACACTCGGCTGGATGTCGAGCTGGCAATATGCCGAAAAATTACCGAGCAACCCTTGGCGTGGACAAATGACGCTACCACGTGAAATTGTGCTTCGGAGAACACAAGACGGACTCCGACTGGCTCAAAAACCAACGAAAGAAGTTTTAGAATCTAAAACTTGGAAAAATGTTATGTTTTTGGAGAATCTCAACGTAGAAGGTGAGGATGGAATGGGAATCACGATGAGAAGCCACTCGGATACTTACAAAATTGAAATCGAATTTGAACCGCTTGATTCTAAAGAATTTGGATTGAAGCTCCTCAAAAAAACAACAAACAATAACGAGACAATCATTGGTTATTCGGTCAGTAACGAACAATTATATTTCAATAGAATGAATAGTGGAGACCGGGTTGCCGATGAGTTTCCGGCGTTTTATGGGGGTTATTTAAAAATGAATAAAGGCAGGCTTAAAATGTTGATTTTGGTAGATAAATCTTCAATCGAAACCTTTGTTAATGACGGAGAATTTACAATGACAAATTTGGTGTTTCCGGAGGAAGGCAGCCGAGATTGGCAGATTTTTAGTAGGGGAGGAAAAGTAAAGGTTGTGTCGGTTAATATTTCGGAGTGGTAGAGAAAATTTTTTTTTGATACAACACTGACAGGGTTCAAAATCCTGTCAGTGTTAAATATCAATCTTTATTGAAAAACTTATTTCGCATAAGCTACACTTCGCATTTCACGAATAACCGTAACCTTGATTTGACCCGGATACTGCATTTCTTTTTCGATGCGTTGCGAAATATCAAAAGATAGCTTGCTTGCAATTTCGTCGTTTACATTCTCCGAATCTACAATGACACGCAACTCACGACCTGCTTGGATTGCGTAGCATTTTTCGACACCATTAAATGATAAGGCCAAATCTTCGAGGTCTCTTAAACGCTGAACATAAGATTCCATCATTTCTCGCCTTGCACCCGGGCGAGAACCCGAAATAGCATCGCAAACTTGAATAATTGGAGAGATGATTGAAGTCATTTCGATTTCGTCGTGGTGAGCCCCAATCGCATTACAAACTTCTGGGTGTTCTTTGTATTTCTTAGCTAACTCCATACCCAACAGAGCGTGCGGGAGTTCCTGCTCTTCGTGCCAAACTTTACCAATATCGTGCAAAAGACCAGCACGTTTAGCTAATTTAGCATTCAAACCCAGCTCTGCTGCCATTGTAGCACACATTTTGGCAACTTCGCGTGAGTGTTGAAGGAGGTTTTGCCCATAAGATGAGCGGTAACGCATCCTGCCGACCATCTTGATAAGTTCGGGGTGTAAGCCATGAATACCTAAATCTATGACAGTACGCTCACCGATTTCGATGATTTCATGCTCAATATCCTTACGGGTTTTGGCAACAACCTCTTCGATACGTGCAGGGTGGATACGTCCGTCTTGAACTAAACGATGCAGAGACAAACGTGCGACCTCACGACGAACAGGGTCAAAACTCGAAATCACGATGGCTTCGGGGGTGTCATCTACAATTACTTCAACACCCGTAGCGGCCTCCAAGGCACGGATATTCCGACCTTCACGACCAATCACTTTACCTTTAACGTCATCGCTTTCGATATTAAATACCGAAACACAGTTTTCGATGGCTTGCTCGGCGGCAGTACGTTGAATCGTCTCGATAATAATCTTTTTAGATTCTTTCGTAGCGGTCATTTTTGCCTCTTCGATGCTCTGTTTGATAAATGCCGAGGCCTTAGACTCTGCTTCATTTTTAAGGGCATCAATTAGCTGTTGTTTTGCTTGTTCGGCAGTGAGATTAGCTATTTTTTCGAGTTGTTCAACTTGCTGACTGAGCATTTTTTCAGCTTCTTCGCGGCGTTTGTTAGCCACGTCCATTTGCTCATTGAGTTTTGTTTGTTGCTGCTCTAACTCCCCCTCTCTACGCTTCGATTGCTCAAGTAAGCGTTGAGTTTCCGATTGCATTTGTTTTACCTTCTGTTCGTTCTGAATAATGAAGGTTTTTTTCTTGTTGGATTCGTCTTCAAACTCCGATTTCAGTTTCAAGAAATGCTCCTTTGCTTCGAGCATTTTATCTTTTTTCATATTTTCGGCGGTCTGTTCGGCATTCTTCAGGATTTCGGCAGCACGTTGCTCTGCTTCTGCTTCTTTGGTCTCAAAGTTTTTCTTGAGCAATGCTCTTCCTACAAAAAAGCCAATCGCCAAAGCCAACAAGTCAGTAACAAACATGATTATGTAGTCTGACATAGTAAATTTATTTTATTTAAAGGGTTTAAAAATATTAATATTTGTGTTGTTTTCTGGCAGTTTGGCAACAACCCAAGGTTTTAGCGATGAGAATAGAGCAGATTTTAGGTTTTCTTGGTTCGGAAAAATACGGTTGTATATCAACAAATATTATGCTTTTTCAAAGATAACCTATATTGATTGAGAAGGAAGTTTGCTTTCGATTTCGTCTAAATATTTCTGTACTTCGGTCTGTAATCGGTGGTAATTACCATTGACTCTCAGTGCATCAACCATTGCTTCAAGTGCTACAAAAGCAATGATTTCGTTTTGGTCGAGCCTACCACCAAACGAGCTACTGCTGAGTTGCGAAATCCTTTCGTCAATCATCGAAGCGGCAGTACGATAGTGGCCTTCGTCGGCTCTACTCATCGTCAGGGGATAATCCTTTCCATTTAATGTAAGATTAAATGATATTTTATCAGTATCCGCCATGATTCAAGCCATTAATATTCTTTCAAAAGTGCGATAGTTCGGTCTATATCCTCAATCAATTCTCTAATGTACTCTTTCAACTCATCTGGCTTTTCTGCCAATTTGTCTTTATTTTCTGCAATTTTATAATATTTTTTTGAATTATCCTCGTTTTGGTCGGTAATAACTTTTGAATTTAGCTCTTGTTTAACCAATCGGAGGTTCTGAGACAATCTTTTATTTTCATCTCGTAACTTTTGGCACTCTTTCTCTAAACTTTCTTTCTGCGATTTTAATGCCAAATATTCATAATTCCACGAATTAGTCTTCACAATTACATTTTGTAATTGTGTTAGAATTTTTCGGTTGGCGAGATTAAAATCTTCGGGATTCACTTCTTTTTATTATTTTGGTATTATTATTCTGACAAATTCTATTTTCTGATAACCGCCCCAAGCTCTTTTTCGTAGGCAGTTATGAGTTTTTGCATCGATTTATCAATCACGTCATCGGTCAATGTTTTTTCCATATCTAATAACGTAAAACTTACCGAATATGATTTCTTATCGGCTCCAAGATTTTCGCCCTCATAAATATCGAAGACATTGATAGCAGTTAGTAGGTTACGTTCAGTACGATAGGCCAATTTCTCGATTTGCTCGAAACTTACGGTTTTATCAATAACCAATGATAAATCACGGCGAACTTCTGGGAATTTCGGAATCTCTTGGAACTCAATCGCCGGCGAATATTGCTTCAATAAATAATCCCAGTCGATTTCGGCATACAAAACTGTCTGTTTGATGTCAGTGAGTTTTGCGTGTTGCTTTTTGACCTGCCCAAGATGAGCCACCGGCTTTTTATTGACAATGTATGTTAAACCGAAATCAAAAATTGTTTTGTCGGCTTCTTGCGTATCAAACTTGTTGATTTTCAGTGCTTTGAAGATTCGCTGAACAGCCATTGACAAATCATAAAAACCTACTGGCTCGCTTTTGCCTGCCCAAGTTTCGCCGATTTTATTACCCGTAAGCCACAATGCGAGCGTGAAAGCCTCTTTGTACTAGGAGGGTCTGACGCATCACCGAAAGTTCTTCTGAGAGCGGATTCAGAAGTTTTACTTCATTGCCTTTGGCAATAGCTTGTACGGCTTGGTTATAGACTGGCTTGGTGATTGAGAGCGTCTGAATTTCGTTGAATCCATTTCCTACTAAAATCTCAATCACTCGCATTTTGAGTTTGTCAATATCAACTACCGGAAAATCTGACAAGTAATCCGAACTCAACGAAGGCGAAAGCTCAATATTGTCGAATCCGTAAATTCTCAAAATCTCTTCAATGACATCCGCCTCACGAGTAACATCAACACGGTACGGCGGTACAGAGACTTGCATTACGCTACCATCATCGCTACGTACCTGAATATCAAGACTTTCTAAGATTTTACGAATCAATCGGTTGTCTAAATTTTTACCGATTAGACGATTAACGTTTTTGTGTTTTATCTCAATCTCAAAAGGTTTGATTGGCGTTGGATAAAAATCAGTAACTTCTGATGCAATTCTACCACCTGCAATCTCTTGAACCATCACGGCTGCCAATTTCAAGGCATAGAGCTTCATATCGGGGTCAGTTCCTCGTTCAAAACGGAACGATGCGTCGGTTTTGAGGCCGTGTAATTGAGCCGATTTACGAATCGAAACGGGGTCAAAATAAGCACATTCGAGATAAATCCTCTTGGTTTCTTCTTTGATACCCGATTTTGTTCCACCAAAAATCCCACCGATTCCCATTGGTTCTTCGGCATTGCAAATCATCAATTCGGTGCCTTTCAGTGTTCGCTCAACTTTATCAAGAGTTGTAAACTTTGTGCCTTCGGGTTGGTATTTTACGATGATTTTCTGGCCCGTAATCGCATGCCAGTCGTAGGCGTGCATCGGCTGACCGATTCCGTGGCAAATGTAGTTTGTAATATCAACAATGTTATTGATTGGGTTTAAACCAATGGCTTTTAAACGGTTTTTGAGCCATTCTGGCGAATCTTCAACTTTAACACCATCTATCGTTACGCCACAAAAACGTGGACA
>JALOLV010000095.1 GCA_025455785.1 Spirosomataceae bacterium
CATTTACCGATGGAATCGAACAAATCGAAGAAATTGTAAAAGATTACAGCCCCGAAGCCGTAGCAAAACAAACAGGCATAGCCGCCAGCGAAATAATCAGAATAACCAAAGAGTTTTGTGCCGCCAAATCGGCAGTTTGTTACGGAAGAGTTGGGGTTTCGACCCAAGCATTTGGCGGAGTTTCGCAATGGTTGATAAATGTCATGAATATTCTCACGGGCAATTTTGATAACCAAGGTGGAGCGATGTTTACATTACCTGCCGTCGATTTTATCGGTCGAGGAAAACCCGATAACCGTTTTGCTCGGTGGAGAAGTCGAGTAAGAGGATTGCCAGAGTTTCTGGGCGAATTACCCGTCGCTGTTTTGGCCGAGGAAATACTGACCGAAGGCGAAGGCCAAATCAAATGCTTGATTACGAGTTGCGGAAATCCTGTTTTATCAACGCCAAACGGTGGGCAGTTAGATAAAGCCCTCGAAAGTCTCGAATTTATGGTAGCGATTGATATTTACATCAATGAAACCACCCGACACGCCGATATTATTCTGCCAACGGCAACTGGGCTTGAAGTTTCGCATTATGATTTGACATTTCATGCTCTGGCGGTTAGAAACACAGCAAAATATTCTGAACCTTTATTTGACAAAGCCGAAGGAGCCAAATACGATTACGAAATTTATCAAGAATTAGCCCATCGGATGTCATCCCCCCTCTCCAGTGGGAGAGGGGACGGGGGTGAGGTGTTTACCCCAACTCCACCCGAAGAAAAACTAAACTTGGGATTGATGTTTGGGCCGTATCAGTTGAGCTTAGAGAAACTAAAAGAAAATCCACACGGGATTGATTTAGGTGCATTAGAGCCTTGTCTGCCCGATAGATTGATTCACGAAAACAAACGTATCAATCTTGCTCCTGACATATTGGTAAATGACCTCCAAAGAGTTGATAAGTCATTTATAAACAGCAACCTAAATGCGGAGTTTGACTTTTTACTAATTGGGCGAAGGCACTTGCGAGATAATAATTCGTGGATGCACAATTCAGAGAGGTTAGTAAAAGGACCAAACCGATGTACATTGATGGTAAACCCCTATGATGCACAAAAACTCAAAATCGTTGATAAACAACCTGTAAAAGTGGTTTCGAGAGTTGGAGCAGTTGAGCTACCCATTGAAATTACTGACGAAATAAAAGAAGGAGTTGTTTGTATGCCGCACGGCTACGGACACGGACGAAAAGGTGTGCAACTCGATATTGCGACCAAATACGCAGGAGTCAGTATCAATGACTTAACAGATGATTACGTGTTGGACGAACTCACAGGCAATGCCGCATTTAGTAATGTAGCCGTTAGAATTGAAAATATTACCTAAAAAAGGCTTCACTATTGTCTTATTAGGAATAATCCCTAAAGTTTTGGCATAGGTTTTGATACCGTTTAATCAGTATTAACAACTTTTTGCTACAAACATGAAAACATTATTTACCCGAAGGCTGGTCGCTTTGCTTTTTGGCATACTTGCGTGGCAGTCATTTAACACTAAAGCTTTTGCCGACGAAACCCCAAAAAAAGTTAAAGTAAATTTGGTGGTAAGTGGAAGACCCATTGCGAAGAATGAATTTCTGAATCGTCAAGACAATGAATTTGCATTAAATGTACAGCCTACCGATGAAACCGAGAAAAAAGAATTGGTAGTGAGAGATTTTGAGATTGCGTTGGTTAGAGGAGGTAAGAAAGTTGCAAATCAGGTAGTTATCGGAAGCGGTTCTATCAAAAGCTTGGCAACACTTGCTAAAAACGAAGATGTGTATGTCATCGAAATCAAAGAAGTATTTGAGAAAACACCTTCGGGTGCGTTGGTTCCGTATGCACAAGGACGATTGATTCTAAATTATCTATTTTATGATTTTGATTTACCCAAAAAGTAAACTTTATTTTTTGTAACCCAATCCAATAAAAAATTTAAAATTAACCCCAAGCAATTGAGTCAATGGCCTTAAAACCGTTGGCTCTTTTTGTTTTTATAAAGATTCGTCACAAATTATCCAATATTCAGACCATTCTTCACAATTTATGGTTATTCTACAAAATAATTTATTCAATTTTGAGTTATCTAAAAGCTATTACTAATTGAGTGTATAAATTGCATTCAAAATCATAACCTCTCCCATTTTCTGAGATGACACTATTAGAACGAATCAAGCAATTCATTCGCAAAGATGAAATCGACGACCAACGTAATTATCTATACGTCGAAAATCAGGGTAATTCGCCGTTTACGGATAATAATTTACAAAACAATGTAAGTCAAAATCCAATTTCGCCAATATCGAATCAGCAGTTTGCAGCCAAAAATTTGCAATCAAATATAGCTACAAACCAAACACCGGTTTCGCAACCTACTTTTGTGCCAAATCAAGGAGCTGTCACTCAGTTGGTTCCGCCCCAGCCGTATGTTGTCAATAATCAGCAGCCAGATGTTGCCGCCAACCAAACACCGATAACTCAGCCGATTGCTACGGGGCAATATTCGGCCATCAATTGGCAACCCGAAATCCAGAATCCAAAATCTGAACTCGAATTGCCTCATTGGCTCGAAAACGAAGATGCCCTCCGTGACGAAGGTGTGATTTTTGGTCTGTCGGATTCTAAAGCCGAAGAAAAAATTGCGGTTATTCGTACGATATTTTCGCATCAATCAGCCGATTTAGAAAAAGAAGTTGAGCAATACAACGAGAAAATTGGCGAACTCAATTTATTTATTGAGCAAAAAGAAACTCGAATCAATGAATTGACCGAAAAGGCAAAAGTTCTCGAAGAAAAAGAAAAACAGATTCATCAATTGCCTCGTACACTGGCTGGTTTATTACTCTCGTTGGCGATGTGTATCGGCAATTATTATTTGATTGAAGAAACACTACGACCATCGTATCAGCAAAACCACTTTTTTATTGCTTTAGGTGTATTTTTGGCGGGGATGTTTAATCTTTTTGGTCGGGTTTCGTTTTTCCACGATACCGATAGCGAGGTCTCATGGCGACGTGCCTTAGAAGAAATCGGGATGCCATTTGCGGCTTCGTTTTTTGTTTTTGTACACGCCATCGAAAGCCTAAGTGTGTTTCGTTCACTTGCATTGCTATTTTTTGTTTTCTTCTTGTTTTTGTTTGCTGGTAAATTGCTTTTAAGTAATATGACCGTCACCAAAGATGACTTGATGAAATGGATTGGTAATCAACAACTCAACAAAGATAAAAGCAAAAAAACAGAGTCTTGGGATGCTGAAATCAACCAACTCAAAAACGAAATTGATGAATTAAGAGTGAAAAAATGGGAAATTATCCCGATTTTAAATAAGGTCGAAGCCGAATTGATTAGGGTAAATGGCAAACGAGATTCGCTTATTAAATTATTTGAAAGTGAGTTTAATCTGGCTCGTGGATATAAAGATAAGATTACCGAAAAAGATTTGAAACGAATTATGGGGTAATCTACAATAAAAACAATGTCATTCTTAGTCATTCAATAGTCAATCAGTTGATTTATAATCATTTACAATTGTATGATAACCGAATGACCACTTTTGACTAAATTATTATCATCCAAGACAATGCAAGAAAACGAAAATTACTATAACGGCGATTTCCAACACGGGTACGTGACTGGCGTCGAAAACATAGATAAAAGTACCTACGAAGGGTATCTTTCGAGCCACGTGAATTTTGAGTGGCTACAACAAAGAATAGACGAAAAAAAGAATGAAGTTTATAGGATTGATAACGAAATAGCAATTGCCAAAGACAAACGCAAGAGTATTTTTGACCGTTTGCAGGAGTTTACAATCGGAGTTAATACGCATTCGCAAAATGTGAAATACATTGAATCTCGGATTGATGAAAACCAACAGAGAATCAATCATTTAGAAAAGAAACGAAATTACAACGAATCGCCGTATTCGTTCTTGGCCGGAATTCTCTACTTATTGGCGGGCGTGGCATTTGTGGCTGGTGATTTAATTATATCGCACGAGATTGTGGCTTATGCTCTTAATATCCGAAACAACATCGAGGCGTGGTCTTTTGCGATTGGCTTGGCAATGCTCTCAATTTTGCTGAAACCCGCATACGAACGGTTGGTAGAGCAGCCCTACATTCACGATTATTCGCCCAAAACCAAACGAGTTTACGGCATTTTTCAAGCATTTTTATTGATTTTTACCGTAGGTACAATGTTTATTTTGGGATGGTTTAGATACGAAGCCTACAAAACCGATAAACTCAAAGATGGTATCAATAAGCAAATAAAAGCGATGCAGCTAAATGCCCAACCGCTCGACCCTACTGCCATCCAACCATCTGAAAATCAAGCTCTTATCCAGAAAATGGACGAGCAGCTCAAGGCTTATGACCAACTCAACATTAGTTTGGTGAATAGTCCGTGGGCTTTGTTTTCATTTGTATTGAGTGGGATTCTCTTCGCAATCGCAGGGGCTATCTGTTTGGGCATTGCCTTTCCGATTTTGCAGGCTTATTGGTACCGTTGGTTTCAGGCGAGTCCGGCCATCAATAAATTGAAAAAACGAAATTTAAAACTCAACGATGAATTAAAAACGGCTCAAAAATTACTTTCGGAGCAGGTTGTCAATAAAAGTATTCTGGAACACGATTTATCGCTTTTGCCAAATCTTGATGAACTGAAAGCTGAGAAAATTGCAACCCAAAAAGAGATTGAAAAGTATCTACAAGATTTAAAAATTGCAAACGAAGAGCAAAGAAGCTATACTTTCAATGATGGATTTGCGAAAGGGCAAGCTACTGAACTTACAGACGAGGAAAGAGAAACACTCCGAATAGAAACCCTTCGACAATTTCAAAATGCACAAGATTCAAAAACCGACCCAACACCGAAGGTTTACCGAAACAATGGGTTGCGTCCGCACCAAGCACTCCGAAAAGTCATAACCGACCAATTTAATCAGAATTGACAGAATAAATTTTCAAAGGATTGGGTTTGCAGACCCAATCCTTTGAATAAAAACATGCTTATCTCTTATTTTATCTTTCTAAACAAATACGCTGGGGCATCAAAAGCCATCCCGTTGTCAATCATCAGCTCCTCGTCGCAGATTCTGATATTACCCCTAAAAAAGTTGTAGGTATCGGCATCAAACATCTCCTTATCAGAACTCATTGTAACGTAGCTGGTTTGCTCAATATTCACTTGTTTAAAAGTACAAACCGCAGAGCCTTTCAATTTTCCGTTTAGGTAGTATTCACCCAAAACATTGTCAGTATCTCCGGCAATTTTCTTAAAAATAACTTTTGAATCAGGAACCTCTTTTGTTGGCAACATAGTAATCATTCCTTTGAGTTGCCATTCGCCAAAAATCTTACTTCTTACTTCACTGATTGTCAATGATTTATCGACTGCTTTATTAATACAATCAAAATCCTTAAGCGATTCTGAAACCTTTGCCAAACGAGCCGAAATACCGTCATCCGATTTATTACATGAGCCTAAACCGACTAAACACAAAATACCAATCGCTAAAAATTGCTTTCTCATAAATAAAAGTTGAAATTTTGTAGAATGATTCAGACCTCTTGAATTTGGTTGTAATCAATCTACGGAATTTTAGAAAAATCAATAAAAATCTGTAAATTCATACGTGAAATTACCAACAAAACGCTCATCATGAAAAAAATCATCTATCTATTCATCCTGCTAAATCTAACGAATTCTTACGCACAAAAAATAGTCAGAATGGGCATTGTGGGCATGACCCACGACCACGTGAATGGTATTTTGTATCATCCCAAACACGAAGGAATGCTTTTGGTTGGATTTGCCGAACCAAACAAAGAATTGGCAATGAAATTGCTCAAAAATGCTAACTTACCCGATAGCTTGTGGTTTGGAAGCCTCGAAGAGATGATTGCCAAAGCAAAACCCGAAGCCGTTTGCGATTTCAGAAGTACCTACGAACACCTCGAAACCGTTGAGAAATGTGCCCCAAGAAAAATTCATGTGATGGTCGAGAAGCCATTGGCCGTGAATCTCGAACACGCCAAAAAGATTGAGTCTTTGGCCACGAAACACGGAATCAATATCATTACCAACTACGAAACCACTTGGTATGCCAGTCATTACCAAGCATTTGACATGATTGCTAAAGGCAGCTTGGGCGAACTTCGCAAGGTAATTATCTATGACGGACACAGCGGCCCAAAAGAGATTGGTTGTTCACCTCAATTTTTAGATTGGCTTACCGACCCCGTAAAAAACGGTGGTGGTGCTATCATGGATTTTGGTTGCTACGGAGCCGATATCATGACTTGGTTGATGAAAGGCGAACGCCCGATTTCGGTAACGGCGATTGCTCAAACCAACAAACCGAGCGTGTATCCTAAAGTTGATGACGAAGCCACAATCATTGTGCAATACCCCAAAACTCAAGGAATTTTTCAGGCATCTTGGAACTGGCCATTCGACCGCAAAGACACCGAAATTTATGGCACCAAAGGCTATATTTTTGCCGATAAATCTCCGATGATGCGAGTACGAATTGGCGACAGGAATGCCCCAGCCGAGAGCAAAGTTGAGGTTACGCCATTGAAATCGCCCAACAACGATGCTTTTAGCTATTTCGCAGCAGTAGTAAGAGGCGATATACAATCTGAAAATGACTTGGGTTCGCTCAAAATTAATATGGTGGCAATGGAGATTCTGGATGCCGCCGTAAAATCCTCAAAATCGGGAAAAAAGATATTTTTGAAGTGATTTTGACTATGAAATCATAACGCATAAGGGGGGATTTTTCCCCCTTTTTTAATTGTAAACATGGTAGTTTGGAGGTCGATTCATAAATTTAATCCATCAAATCACCGATTAACCTTTTTGTTTACAATCCTACAACTTTTCATTTTAGCTGTTACTTAAACATTTATCCAAATTGAAAAAAACATCTTTATTTTTCATGCTCTCACTGACGTTTTACGTGCAGTGTGCAATCGCCCAAACTGGCAAAATACAAGGCTACATAAATGATTCAAATCAGAAACCCATCGAGGGTGTTGTGGTTTCGCTGCTAAATGCCAAAGACTCATCGTTTGTAAAGGCAGCTATTTCGGAGACTGACGGCAAATTTGAGTTTGTAGCTATAAAAAATGGCAATTATTTACTGATGGCTACCAATATCGGTTACAAGAAATTTCTTGGAAAAAGTTTTAGTTTTGACCAATCGGATGTCTCGGTCGAGACGATTGTGATGCAAGATGAATCTCAGAATTTAGCCGAAGTGAAGGTTGTGGCCAAAAAGCCATTTGTCGAAAAGAAAATCGACCGAACCATCATCAACCCCGAGGCTTTGATTAGCAATGCGGGTACAACCTCTCTCGAAATCCTCGAAAAAGCACCCGGAATAATCGTAGATGTAAACGGTGTCATTTCGCTCAAAGGCAAAACTGGCGTTGTGGTGTTTATTGATGACAAACCCACTTACTTAGCCGCATCCGATTTAGCAAATTACCTGCGTTCTTTGCCGTCAGGCTCGATTGAAACCATCGAAATCATGACCAATCCACCAGCCAAATACGATGCCGCCGGCAATGCGGGCGTAATTAATATCAAACTTAAAAAGAATCAGGTCAAGGGTTTTAATGGCGGGATAAATCTTGCATACGGCCAAGGTCGATACGCTCGAACCAACAATAGCCTCAACCTGAATTATCGGGTAAATAAATTGAATTTCTTTACAAACTTGAGCGTCAATCAGAACAACTCATATCAAGATTTAACCATCAATCGCCTGTATTTTACACCCGATGGCACTTACAGCTCAGGATTCACCCAAAATTCATACATCAAAAGGCAGATGGGAAGTAACAACCTCAAACTCGGTTTAGATTATTATCTCTCAAAAAAATCAACACTTGGGGTCGTTTTTACTGGTTTTATCAATCCGTTTTATTCGCCAGTTACCAATCGTTCAAAGATTTTAGATAAAAATAACAACATAACGGCTTTGATAACAGCGACGAACCCAACCGAAAGAAAATGGACGAATCAGAGTTACAATATCAACTACGCTTACAAGATTGATAGCTTAGGCAAAGAACTCACGACTAACCTCGACTACATCAATTACAGCTCAGAAATGACTCAAAATCTGGTAAATTCGACATTTACGCCCGACAATCGACCGTTGGGACAAACAACATTGTTTTCGTCTTTACCCGCCGATATTAACATTCAAACCGCAAAGATTGATTATGTGAATCCATTGCAAAAAGGTGGAAAATTTGAGGCAGGAGTAAAATCAAGTTTAGTGAATACCGATAATACTGCCGATTTTTTTGATGTTGTTGATAATAACAGGATTCCGAATTATGAGTTTAGCAATCGTTTTAGATACAAAGAGAATATCAATGCGGCGTATGTGAATTATAACCGAGATTGGGCAAGGTTTTCTTTACAATTGGGCTTGAGATTTGAAAATACCAACATCAAAGGCAATCAATTGGGCAATGTCCAGATAAAAGATTCGACATTCACTCGCAATTACAACAATCTATTTCCTACCCTTTATTTAGCATATAAATTAGATTCGGCAGATATTCATCAGCTTGGATTTTCGTTTGGACGGAGAATCGACCGACCAGATTATCAAGCGATGAATCCGTTTACTTATCCACTTGATAGATTTACGTACTACGGCGGAAACCCATTTTTGCAGCCGACTTATTCGTATAATTTCGAGTTGTCGCACACTTATAAAAACTTCTTGACAACAACCTTAGAATACAGCTACACCAAAGATTTGATTCAAGAAACCAACGAACAACGTGGAACTATTTTCTACAGTCGCCCGGGCAATTTTGGTAAACAAATCGCCTACGGAATCAGCGTAAATGCGGGTTTCAATATTACAAAATGGTGGGCTTTGCAGCTTTACACCGAACTCAAAAGCCTTGGATTTGAATCAATCATTTACGGACAAATCTTAGACGAAAGCCGTTTTTACTGGTTTATTGGACCCAATAACCAATTCAAAATCACAAAATCACTTAGTGCAGAGTTAAGCGGAAACTACCAGACAAGGGTATTGGTAGCCCAGTTTCTGACGATTCCGGTTTGGCAAATGCGAGGTGGCTTATCGTACAAAATCTTGAAAGATAAAGGCTCAATCAAGTTGAATGTTTCGGATATTTTCTACACCAATCAACCCGGCGGAGATATTCGGAATATTGCAAACTCAAAAGCAAACTGGCTGAGTTTTTTGGATAGCCGAGTAGTAACTTTTGCATTTTCGTACAGATTCAATAAAGGGAAATCGCTTAACGCTCGCAAATCGGGAGGTTCCGAAAGCGAACAAAGTAGAGTGAAGCAGAATTGATGCTAAACCATGAGTTTGACATCAATTATTTTTTAGCCCAGTAGAGGCGATATGTTAGTAGAATTGCTACATTTTAAACCATCAGAGTCCCATCCGAACGATACATTCATCAGTAGAATATATCGTCCCGATGGGACTCTAACGATTTGG